>NZ_JAZGQE010000052.1:0-26643 GCF_048593885.1 Yersinia sp. 1252 StPb PI
ATATTTTGTGCTGGCGGTCACTTTTTATTTCTTCAATCAAGGTATGCTATTATTCACCATCGACACGATACGCATTATACTGCGTTACGAAGCACGTATCTCCGGCGATAGCCGAGCCTGGTTTAATATAGATTAGCGCCTCGCCAACGATTTCCCGCGTTAATTCCCCCCATTGCTTATTCAGCTTAGGCTGAAAAAATTCATCTCTTTATTTTGTTGCCGTCATTGGTAATGTGAATGGCTATTTTCACTCGCCAAAATATGACTGCATCTTAAATATTAATAATAAAAATACCCAAAATAATTGGCGTTGCAGAGACGTTAGCTGCGGCTTCAAGTTCCAAGGATACCTACGAACCCCCGGTTCTGCGCCACTTTGTTGCGCGATTAAAACCGGTCGAATAAAGCGCGACTGCCACTCTCCCCCTGCTCACTTCAGGCTGGGGGAATATTGCTGCCAAATAGGTTGGTCATTACCCTTAGCGCCCTACCGGGCGCTATGCCTCTCTCACCCGTGCACAGATGATTAACGCCAGAATAGCTAATCCCATCGCCACCACATATACCGAATTATGGCCCCAGGTTTCGGTCAATACCCCTTGCAGAACCCCAGCCAGAATCACCCCAGTGGAAATGCTATTGGTAAACAGCGTGGTTGCTGCTCCGGCTCTGCCTGGCATTAAATCCTGAAAATAGAGCATGCCAATCCCGGCGACAATACCAATAAAAATGGCATTAAAAATCTGCAATAGCATCAGTGCAGTTTTGAATTTGAATAACACCAATCCGGTATAAAACAGCACACCCGCCAGCACCGCAAACAGCATAATTTTGCGCTTACCAAAACGCCTGACCGAGTAACCCGCCAGCAGCATAATAGGGATTTCCAACCCGGCAGCAGTCCCCATCAACAGACCAGCCAACCGCTCAGGCAACCCCAAGTTTGCTGTGATATACAGAGGCATATCAATGATGTACATGGTGTTGCAGGTCCACATCAGCATTGAAGCAATAAACAGCAACAAAACGTCTTTATCGGCAAACAAACTGCCCTGCACCACCGCTGGCGCATCTACTACCGGCTCTGCTCGCTGCACCGAGGGCAAAATAAACCACACCACCAGCGCGCTGAGGACAAAAATACCGGCGGCGATACTGAACATCAACGTAAAGCCATAATTCAGCGCTAACATAAACGACAGCGGCGGGCCGATAACCCAAGCCAATGAAAGCTGCGCACGCATAATCGAGCTAAACATCACCACTTCCCGCGCCGAGCTATCGGCATATTCTCGCGCTAAGGCGAAAATCTGCGGCATGGCGGTATTTGCTACTGCTGCCAGCAACACACCGGCGGTGATTAGCGTCAGATAGTCACGATTAAAAGCAAATAGCAGGCAGTTCCCCACCGCCATCAAGTAGCAGACCATAATTAGCTTGCGGCGGTCACCACGTAAATCTGATCGTTTGGCCAGTACAAAGCTGACGGTAATCCCGGCAATGGCATTGACGGTATAAAACAATCCCACCCACAGTGGGCGTACTTTCACTTCAGTGCTTAAGAACAAGCTTAATGTCGGTGCCTGTAACGCGCCAGCGATACCGGAAAGAAAAGCCACCACGAAGAAAGCGAGAAACACCGGGTTAATACGGCGGGAAAAGGTCAAAGCAGATTTCATTCCAGGCTCCAGCGCCAGAAATAACAATTAAACGCTATGCTACAGAAGCGGGTAGATTTATATAGAGAAAAGTATACCAGCAGCATAAATTTCACATCCAAATAATGGATGCGGCTGACCGTGTTTCAGCCTCAAGGAGGCAGGATATTATCCAAAGTCATTGGGGCTATAGCCAGGCAGCAAGCGAGCAAATCCCGATGAGCTTACTCAAGTAAGTGATTCGGGTGCGTGAACGCAGCTAACAACGCTATAGCCTTAAGGAGTCAGGATAAAAAAAGCCAGCAGGTTGTTAAGCCCACTGGCTGGTGAAAGTCACCATTACTCAGAAATTTTTGGTACACAGCAAGGCAAGACTTGGTTCATTTAACAAACATCAATATCAATTATCATCTACGACAGCTCACAAAGTGTGCTCGGTTCGGGCGATGATATCGTCTTGTGCATCTGGCGATAGCGCGGTAAAGAATGCCGAGTAACCGGCAACCCGCACCACCAGATCACGGTAGCGGTCTGGGTGCTGCTTGGCATCAAGCAATGTCTCACGCGATACAATGTTGTACTGCACATGCCAGCCCAGATACTCCTCGAAGAAGGTACGCAACATCATCATCAGCTTTTCGCGATCACGCGGGTTATCCAAAGTTGACGGATTCAGTTTTTGATTCAGTAGCACCCCGCCCAGAATAGAGGCTGTCGGCAGTTTTGACAGGGAGTTAAACACCGCAGTTGGCCCCAGATGATCAGTACCAGAAGCAGGGCTTGCTCCCTCCGCCAGCGGACTGTGCGCTTTGCGGCCATCCGGTGTTGCCATCGTTGCCGCACCAAACGGCACGTTAGCAGAGATAGAGGACGTCCCGGCGTAATAGGTACCGCCTATCGGGCCGCGACCAAAGCGGGTATTGTGATATTGCTTCAGCTCATCAATATACGTCTGATAAGCGCGTACCAGCAGTTGGTCTACATCATCAACATCATTACCGTATTTCGGTGCTGAATTAATCAGATGTTGGCGTAATTGCTCACCGTTCAGGCCAGCAAAGTCATTCGTTAACGCCGTTGCCAGTTGCTGCTGGCCGATAAGCTGTTGTTCAAACACCAGTTTTCGTACCGCTGCCAGACTATTACCCAAATTGGCAATGCCCACCTGCAAGCCGGAAACCCAGTCATAACGCGCGCCCCCCTGCTTGATACTTTTACCACGCTCAATACAGTCATCCACCAGTGCAGAACAGACAATATCGTGGGCATTCTCTTCCAACACCGTGTCCACCACACACTCAATTTCGATGGATTTTCGCGTGTAGTAACGAATCTGCTGATCCCATTGCGCCATCACTTGTGAGAAATCAGTGAAGTTACCCTTCGATAACCCCTGCTCTTGCGGCAAGAATACTTGCCCAGAGGTCGCATCTTTACCTTGCTCCAGCGCCGCTAGCATCACGCGAGCAAAATTAATAAAACTCATGCCGGTACAGCGATAGCCCCATTTCCCCCCCACCGCAGTTTCAATGCAACCGATGGCGGCGTAATCGTAAGCATCCTGTGGCTCTACACCCAATTTAATAAATTCAGGAATAACAATTTCATCATTATTAAATGCAGGCATACCAAAGCCGCAGCGAATGACCTGCACACAGGCATCGAGGAAATCATCACTGATACCGGCATAGTAGCGCACGCTGAGATTCGGCTGAGTTGAACGTAAACGGCCGCAAGACTCCAACACCGCATAAGAGAGCGGGTTAACCGCATCAATCGCTTTACCCTGCACCAGCTTCTGCCCACCAATAGTGACATTCTGATACAACGGGCTGCCTGCCGAGGCTTTAGAGTGCGAACCGGAACGGATCTTGTTCACTTCCAACAACTTGAGCCAGCAGCTATGCAACATCTCAATGGCTTTTTCGCGACTAAGGGTATTTTCCAGCTCCACGTCACGGCGATACCACGGATAGAGGTATTGGTCGAGGCGGCCAAAGGAAACCGAGTGGCCGTTAGATTCAATTTGCAGCATCAATTGGATGAAATAGCACAACTGCAAGGCTTGCCAGAAGGTCTGTGGCGGCTGGTGAGCAATCAGCTCGCAGTTTGTGGCGATAGTTTGTAACTCAATGCGCCGCCAATCACGGCTCTCTTCTTCTGCCATTTGCCGCGCAACCGCCGCATAACGTTCGATATGCTCGCTCAGCGCCGCCAATGAAATATCAATGGCTTTAAGAAATTGCTCTTTATGCAGGTCACTCCAGTCCGTCAGTTGTAACCGTTCGCGGCGACTTGCCACTTTGCTGCGCAGGCCATCCAGTCCTTTCTCCAGCAATAACGGGAAGTTAACCGCCAAATGCGCATCGCCGGAGGTCATATTACCTTCGGCTTTTATAATGCCGGTGGCCAATAACGCTTTTTGCTCATCGGTAAACATGCCGTAGCAGCGGTCCTGCACTGTTTGGCCGCGCCACCACGGGCAGATACGGTGCAATACCGCTTTATCTGCTGCACTGACCGAGAAACCCGCACCGGGACGATCGGCCAGCTCATCAATTTCGTTTTCAATCCAACTCACGGTGTATTCAGGGAAAATTGGCGCGGCGCGCAGTTGACTGGCCTGATTACCGATAATCAGCTCATCATTTTTGATCCAGACGGTGCGAAGCTGTAAATGATGCGCCAGCGCCAGCGCGCGCCTGACGGGGAGAGGTTTGTCCTGATGCTGCTGATAAGCCTCGGTATAATGCTGCGCTCGTTCGGTACAAACCGGCGGTTGCACAATGTGGATCAGTGCGTTTTTATGCTGTTTCGTCCGTTCGCTTAGCGTTACCAAATCAAGGGTGGTCATAGCATTATCCTCGTAAAATTGCGGTCAAGCCTTTATCACGGGCATAGCTTTCCGCGAAGTAAAGCAGTTCAGGAGCATCCAAAGGTGTGCTTGCTGCCCGATACTCTTCACCCAGCAGCGAATATTTGTTGATACCCAACGTGTGGTAAGGCAAAAAGTGAATCTCTTTAACGCCTATCTCATCAGCCGCAAAATCGACGATCCCTTGTATCGAGTGGCGATCTGCATTGAAATCTGGGATCAACGGCACCCGTACTGTGATGTTGGTGCCCGCAGCCGCTAACTGACGAAAGTTGTCCATCACCCGTTTAGCCGAACCTCCAGTCCACTGGCGAAAACGGTTTTCATCCGTGTGCTTTAAATCCGCCAGCATCAGATCCAGCCACGGCAAAGAGGGCGCGATGTAATGCCACGGCGTATGCAGACAAGACTCAACCGCCGTGTGGATACCAAGCTGATGACAGCGTTGCAATAACTCAGCTGCTACATCGGGTTGCATAAATGGCTCACCACCGGATAGCGTCACACCACCGCCACTGCGCCGATAAAACGGCATATCGCGCAACAGTGTTGCCATAGTGGTATCAATATCAATCGGGCTACCACACACCGTCAGTGCACCACTCGGACAACGCACGGTGAGTGCCTGAAGGTCATCCTCTTCCAGCCGTTGGCGCGTGATAACAATGCAATCGTCAATGCGCTCTATTGCCTGCGGGCAGGTCTGTTGGCACAACTCACAACCTGATAAGCACAGGCGCGAGTCAAATAACACCTCCGCTTTACGTGATCGGCTTTCCGGGTTTTGGCACCAACGGCAACTCAGCGAACAGCCTTTCAGGAATACCACACTGCGAATACCGGGGCCGTCATGGGTGGAATAACGCTGTAAATTAAAAATCATTTATTCCTCCCGTTGGCGGCATTGCCACGATAACCCGCTTTCATTGGCAATCAGTATCTGCGTAATATAGGGAAAGAAAAATTGATGAAATTTGCCGTGGAGTTCCTCTTTTATGTCTGCCTCACGTCTACAACAGCAGTTTATTCGCCTCTGGCAACGTTTTAATGGCCAGCCGACGGAAACCACCTTGCAGGAGCTGGCAGACGTGCTCAGTTGTTCACGCCGCCATGTACGATCCTTGCTGGGCAGCATGCAGCAAGAGGGTTGGCTAAGCTGGCAGGCTGAAGCGGGTCGCGGTAAACGCTCACAACTGGCCTTCCTCTACTCCGGGTTGGCACTGCAACAACAGCGGGCCGAAGAGCTGCTGGAACAGGACCATATCGATCAGTTAGTGCAGTTGGTAGGGGATAAAAAAGCAGTGCGCCAAATGCTGCTATCCCAGTTGGGGCGCAGTTTCCGCCAAGGGAAACACATCCTACGGGTGCTCTATTATCGCCCGCTACAAAACCTGCTGCCCGGTACCGCGCTGCGCCGCTCCGAAACGCATATGGTGCGGCAGATTTTTAATGGCCTGACACGCATAAATGAGGAAAATGGGGAACTAGAACCGGATTTATCCCATCACTGGCAAGCTATCAGCCCGTTGCATTGGCGTTTTTATTTGCGCCCTGCCATCCATTTTCACCATGGCCGTGAACTGGAAATGGATGATGTCATCAGCAGCCTGACCCGGCTGATTCCACAGCCCTTGTTCTCTCATATCACCGCCGTGCGCTCACCAACGCCCTATGTGATTGATATCCATCTAAGTTGCCCGGATCACTGGTTGCCATGGTTGTTGGGTAGTGTTCACGCCATGATTTTGCCGCAAGAGTGGGAGAATCAACCCGACTTCCGCCGCCATCCTATTGGTACCGGCCCCTACTCGGTGATTAGAAATCACCATAATCAGTTGAAGATACAGGCTTTTGATAACTATTTTGGTTTCCGCGCACTGATTGATGAGGTCAATATCTGGGTGCTACCTGAGTTGTCTGAGGAGCTGGTTTATTCCGGTGTGCAATTGCAGGCTGACGATACCAGTAAAAACGAGCTGGAAAGTCGGCTGGAGGAAGGCTGCTATTTTTTACTGTTTGATCAGCGATCGCCTCAGACCAGTAACCCAGAGATCCGCCGCTGGTTGTGTGAGTTGATAACACCGGTCGCCCTGCTCAGCCATGCAGATCCTTTCTATCAACGCTACTGGTCACCGGCCTACGGCATGCTGCCCCGCTGGCATCACAACCGACTAACCACCCTTGAGCCAAAGCCCGTAGGGCTGACCGAATTGACGCTGACATTTTACAGCGAGCATTCCGAGTTTGACGCCATCAGCCAAACATTAACCACATTGTTGGCGGCACACGGCGTCACACTGGTGATACAAGTGTTGGATTATGTCAGTTGGTATCAGGGCGATGCACAGAGTGATATCTGGCTTGGCAGCGCGAATTTCTATCTGCCACTGGAGTTCTCCCTGTTTGCCACCCTGTACGAACTGCCGCTACTACAACATTGTTTGGATGAAAAACTGCATCAGGATGTTGAATTATGGCGAAATAATACCCTGCCGATGGCGGATTGGAGCCAACGGTTGGTTAGCCAGAATCAATTCCACCCACTGTTCCATCATTGGTTAGAATTATATGGGCAGCACAGTATGCGCGGGGTGCGCATGAACACGCTCGGCTGGTTTGATTTCAAATCGGCCTGGTTTACACCACCAGAGGGCTAACCTGCTTTCATCCGCCCAGATTAGTCTCTACAATGGCGTTGTCTCAACGGGGTGCGGAAAAACTGTTGTGGTCGTGTCCAGAATTCATGCTGGTTCGTTCCATTAACAATGAAACAAAAACGTCGCGAGGTAGGTTCAGTCGGAGGCGGACAGCACGCAGAAACCGGAGCGTACAAGTAGTACGTGAGGATTTCGAGTACTGCCCAACACCGGATCAACCTAACCGCAGCAAGTTTTTCGCTGAGAGCAAACCCGTCGAACCTGATCCGGCTAACACCGGCGGAGGGATTTGAGAAAAATAACGCTGCATTATCATGATATCGCTGTTATTTACCGCCTCAGATACCTTTGCCACCTTTATTGTTAAGGAGTGCAAAGTGTTTAAACGCATTATTCCCTGCTTGTTTTTGCTATCTGCCGCTGCGGTGGCCGCCGATAAACCGACACTGACGGTTTACACCTATGACTCCTTTGCCGCCGACTGGGGTCCAGGGCCTGCGATTAAAAAAGCCTTTGAAGCCGAGTGTGATTGCCAGCTTAAATTTGTGGCGCTGGAAGACGGTGTTTCATTACTGAATCGCCTGCGGATGGAAGGTAAAAACAGTCAGGCTGACGTGATTTTAGGATTGGATAATAATCTGGTGCAGGCGGCAGAACAAACTGGATTATTCGCACCAAGTCAGGTGGATACCGCGAACCTTACTCTCCCGGAGAAGTGGCAGAATAAGACTTTCGTCCCGTACGATTATGGCTATTTCGCCTTTGTGTATAACAAAGACAAACTGAAAAATCCGCCGAAGAGCTTGCAAGAATTAGTTGATAGCAAAGAGCCGTGGAAAGTGATTTATCAAGACCCGCGCACCAGTACCCCGGGCCTTGGTCTGATGCTGTGGATGCAGAAAGTGTATGGTGATAAAGCGCCACAGGCATGGCAGCAACTGGCGAAAAAAACCGTCACCGTTACCAAGGGTTGGAGCGAAGCTTATGGCTTGTTCCTGAAAGGTGAAGGGGATTTGGTGCTGAGCTATACCACTTCTCCGGCTTATCATCTGATTGAAGAGAAGAAAAGCAACTATGCAGCGGCTAATTTCAGCGAAGGCCACTATCTGCAAGTCGAAGTCGCAGGCTTAGTTGCCTCGAGCAAACAGCCGCAACTGGCACAGCGCTTTATGCAATTTATTGTGACGCCAGCATTCCAGGACCATATTTCTACCGGTAATTGGATGTATCCGGTGATTAAAATGGATTTGCCGGCTGGGTTTGAAACCCTTACCGTGCCACAAAAAGCGTTGCAATTTGATGCTAAAGATGTGGCAGATAATCGCGGCAAATGGATTCAGGCATGGCAATCCGCCGTCAGCCACTGATCCCTGCATGGTTGTGGCCAGGGCTACTGGCGGCCTTACTGATAGTCGGTGTCGCCTTACTGGCGTTCACCGCTATCTGGCGTCACGCGCCTGCGGCAGACTGGCACAGTATCTGGCATGACCGCTATCTGTGGCATGTGATCCGCTTTACCTTTTGGCAGGCATTCTTATCCGCCCTGCTGTCAGTCATCCCTGCCATTTTCTTAGCACGAGCCCTGTATCGCCGCCGCTTTCCCGGCCGACAACTGATGTTGCGTTTATGCGCCATGACACTGGTGCTACCGGTGTTAGTGGCGCTGTTTGGTATTCTGACGGTTTATGGCCGTCAGGGTTGGCTGGCAGCCCTGTTTAGCTGGCTGGGGGTTGATTACCGCTTCTCACCTTATGGTTTACAGGGCATTTTGCTGGCACATATCTTCTTCAATATGCCACTGGCGACTCGCTTGCTATTGCAGTCACTGGACAGCATCGCGGTTGAACAACGCCAGTTAGCCGCACAACTGGGGATGAATGGCTGGCAGCACTTGCGCTGGGTTGAATGGCCCTATCTGCGCCGCCAAATCCTGCCAACCGCGGCGTTGATTTTTATGCTCTGTTTTGCCAGTTTTGCCACCGTGCTGTCACTGGGTGGCGGGCCGCAAGCCACCACTATCGAGCTGGCCATCTATCAGGCACTCAGTTATGACTACGATCTGGGGCGTGCGGCCTTATTGGCGCTAATCCAACTGGGTTGCTGTCTGGGTTTAGTGGTGCTAAGCCTGCGGTTAAACACAGTATTGGCGGTAGGTAATACTCACGGTCAAATCTGGCGTAGTCAGCAGGATAGCTATTGGTCTCGCATCAGCGACACCCTGTTAATTGGTACTGCTTTGCTATTGATGGTGCCGCCATTGCTAGCGGTAGTGATTGATGGCAGTAATCAAACTATGGTGACGGTGCTACAACAAACTGCGCTATGGCAAGCCTTCTTTACCTCATTGACTATCGCTATCGGGGCGGGGTTGCTGTGCGTGACACTCACGATGATGTTGTTGTGGAGCAGCCGTGAACTGAAACTGCGCCAACGGATGGCCTGTGGGCAGGCACTGGAAGTCAGTGGTATGGTGATTCTGGCGATGCCGGGCATTGTCCTGGCGACCGGCTTCTTTTTATTGCTCAACGATACCTTTGGCTTGCCACAATCCCCTTACGGGCTGGTTATCCTCACCAACGCACTGATGGCTGTGCCCTACGCACTAAAAGTGTTGGATAACCCAATGCGGGATCTGGCTGAACGCTACACGCCGCTGTGTTTATCACTGGATATTCGTGGCTGGCACCGTGTGCGCCTGATTGAATTAAGGGCACTAAAACGCCCGCTGGCTCAAGCACTTGCCTTTGCCTGTGTGCTATCGATTGGTGATTTTGGTGTGGTGGCACTGTTTGGCAATGAGCACTTCCGCACGCTGCCGTTTTACCTTTACCAGCAGATAGGTTCTTATCGCAGCAACGACGGTGCAGTTACCGCCCTACTGCTGTTGTTACTCTGTTTCTTGCTGTTTACTCTTATTGAACGACTGCCGAGCCGCCATGTTAAAGCTTGAGAAAATCACCTATTTGTATGACCACTTACCGATGCGTTTCGATTTGCATATTCAGCCCGGTGAGCGGGTGGCGATTCTTGGCCCAAGTGGTGCTGGCAAAAGTACCCTGTTAAGCCTGATTGCTGGTTTTCTCGCCCCCGCCAGTGGCCGTATGCTACTGAATAATCAGGACAATACGGCAACAGCCCCCGCCGAGCGGCCAGTATCGATGCTGTTTCAGGAGAACAATCTGTTCTCACACTTGACCGTCGCACAGAATATCGGGTTGGGTTTACATCCGGGGTTGAAACTCAGCCATGAGCAAAAGTTACTGTTACGCCAGATTGCCCAGCAGGTTGGACTGGAAGATTGCCTTGAGAGGTTACCCGCACAACTTTCCGGCGGCCAACGTCAGCGGGCAGCATTGGCACGCTGTTTAGTGCGCAGTCAGCCAATCCTGCTACTGGATGAGCCATTTTCCGCGCTCGATCCTGCGTTGCGCAATGAGATGCTGCAATTGGTCGATCACGTCTGTACCCACCGGCAACTGACATTACTGATGGTGTCACACAATTTGGATGATGCCGCCCGCATCGCCGATCGGACATTGCTCATTGTCGATGGCCGTATTTACTACGACGGCCCAACCCAGGCGCTGGTTAACGGCAGTGCCCCCGAAGCCAGTGTGCTGGGCATTACTACCCGACCATAATAACTTGTATACCCAAGGGGATTACCCAGCGAGAACCTTCCACAACAGATGACGATAAATCGGCATAATGGGCTGCATATGCAGCCAGGCAAAGCTGGCAATCGCTGCCACCATAGCCAGCACCGTCACCCAGCGCAGGCGAGCCAGTGGTAACCATTGGCTCAGGCGGTCGGGGCTACGTTTGCCAAACCGCCACCAGCGCCATGATAGCCACAGTGCCAACCAAATCAGCATCACCACCACAAATAGCAACCACTTAAACATATAGCTATTGGCGCTCGGTGGGATATCAATAGCAACACCTGCCAGTATGCCTGGGAAGAAGTAGAGCGGTGGCCAGGTCAGGCAGCCAATCACGTTGGGCAAGGCAAATTTTGCCGGTGGCAGGTTGAGCATGCCAGCAACCATCGGGACAATAGGCCGTGCCGGGCCGATAAAGCGCCCCAGTAGGACTGTTGCCATACTGTGGTTATGCAGCGCATGCTCAGTTTTATCCAGCATCGACTTATGCTTTTTCAGGAAGGACCAGCGGTGCAACGGTTCTTTAAAGCGCCGACCGATAAAATACGAGATCCAATCCCCCAGTAGGCAGCCGACAGTTGCAGCAGCCCAGGCCGAGTAAAAACCGACTTCACCACTGCCAATCAACGCCCCCACACTGGTCATCATTACCGTGCCGGGAAGCAACATCCCCACCAGTGCTAATGACTCGAGAAAAGTAACGAACATGACGATAAATAGCGTGAAAGCCAGAGATTGCGTCAATAAATGTAATAAATAGGCTTCCATAGAGTTGTCCGTTGGTTAACACCCAAGGTTCAGGGCGGAGGATTGTCCGGCGTACCGCGATATGAGTCAATCAGCGAATTTCCCCTTCGTCCTTGAAGCCGCAGGGTTGTTAGCTGCGCTTACTCACCCAAATCACTTACTGGCCGTTGACCTTAAAATGAATAGACTCATCGGGATTAGACCACTTGCTGCCTACCTGCAACTCCAATGACTTTGGGTATACATGGAGCGAATGGAAATCATCATTAAAATAGACAAATACTGTATAAATAACCATACTAAGATGGCATAAACTCTCAGGCGTTATTGTTGCCGTCAGTTTGGATGCGGACAGCGCGGAGAAACCGGAGCGTACACGTAGTACGTGAGGATATCGAGCACTGCCCAAGTTCAAAATGACAAATAAAATAGCCTGTACATTACCTATAAAGGTTAGCATTGTGGCACAACATCGTCAGGGCTTCCTGCTCACTCGCCATTGGCGCGACACGCAGGCAGGCACCGAAGTTGAATTCTGGTTAGCTACCGATGAAGGGCCGCAGCAAGTCAGGCTGACGCCGCAACCCTCGGTGGCATTTATCCCGGCCGAACAACGGCAACGGGCTGAAACCGTGCTGCGTGATGAACGCCGCTGGCAGTTGCGCCCACTTGAACTGACCGATTTCCATCAGCGCCCGGTGCTGGGCCTGTATTGCAGCCAACATCGTCAATTAATTCGTTTGGAGAAACTGCTGCGCGAAAGTGGTGTAAATGTCTATGAAGGTGATATTCGCCCACCAGAACGGTTTCTGATGGAACGATTTATTACCGCGCCGGTGTGGTTCAGCGGTGATGACAATAACCATGGCCCGCTGCTTAATACCCAAATGAAACCGGCCGAGGATTATCGTCCGACACTGAAACTGCTGTCGCTGGATATCGAAACCAGTGAACATGGCGAGCTGTACTGTATTGGGCTGGAAGGATGCGGCCAGCGTCAGGTTTACATGTTGGGGCCACCTAACGGTGATACGGTTGAAAGTGCGGCGCTGGATTTCAATCTGGAATACGTCGCCAGCCGCCCACAGTTGTTGGAAAAACTAAACCATTGGCTGGCAGTGCATGATCCCGATGCCATTATCGGCTGGAATCTGGTGCAGTTCGACTTACGTGTTCTGCAAAAACACGCTGACCGCTATCAGATCCCACTGCGCTTTGGCCGTGGTGGCAACCTGCTGGAATGGCGTGAACACGGCTTTAAACAAGGGCACTTTTTTGCCTCGGCAGCCGGTCGATTGATTATCGACGGGATTGAGGCGCTAAAATCCGCCACCTGGAATTTCCCGTCATTTAGTCTGGAATCTGTTTCGCAAACCCTGCTGGGCGAAGGCAAAGCCAGCGACAGCCCTTATCAACGAATGGATGAAATCAATCAACGTTTCGCCCATGACAAACCGGCACTGGCGCGCTATAACCTGAAAGATTGCGAGCTGGTGACACGGATTTTTGCCAAGACCGAGCTGCTCAGCTTCCTGTTGGAACGTGCCACGGTGACGGGGTTAGCCGCGGATCGTAGCGGTGGCTCCGTGGCAGCGTTCACCCATCTTTACCTGCCACGGATGCACCGCATCGGCTATGTCGCCCCCAATTTAGGAGAGTTGCCAGAAGAGCACAGCCCCGGTGGTTTTGTGATGGACTCCCAACCCGGCTTGTATGACTCGGTATTGGTGCTTGACTATAAAAGCCTGTATCCGTCGATTATTCGCACCTTTTTAATCGATCCGGTCGGGTTAGTGGCAGGTATGGCTCAGCCTGATGAACAGCACTCAGTGCCGGGATTTCGCGGTGCCTGGTTCTCGCGCGAGAAACACTGTTTGCCCGCCATCGTTAACCAAATCTGGCAGGGCCGGGAAGAGGCTAAACGTCAGAAAAACAAACCGTTATCACAAGCACTGAAGATCATTATGAACGCCTTTTATGGCGTATTGGGTTCCAGCGGCTGCCGCTTTTTCGATCCCAGACTGGCATCGTCTATCACCTTGCGCGGCCATGACATCATGCGCCAGACCCGCGAGCTCATTGAAGCACAGGGCTATCAGGTGATTTATGGTGATACCGATTCAACCTTCGTCTGGCTGAAAAATGCTCACAGTGAAGAGCAGGCATCACAGATAGGTAAAGAGTTGGTACGCCAGGTCAATCTATGGTGGAAAGATCATATACAACAAACCTTTAATCTACCCTGCGCCCTGGAACTGGAATTTGAAACTCACTATCGACGTTTTCTGATGCCTACCATCCGGGGTGCCGAGCAAGGCAGTAAAAAACGCTATGCCGGGCTGATTTCTACGCCCGAGGGTGATCAGATGGTGTACAAAGGGTTGGAAACCGTGCGCACTGACTGGACACCACTGGCACAGCAATTTCAGCGAGAATTGTATCTGCGCATTTTTCAGCGGCAACCCTATCAGGATTATCTGCGGGATTACGTAGCGCGAACCCTGAATGGCGAATTAGATGAACAGCTAGTTTACCGCAAACGTCTACGCCGACGGCTGGATGACTATCAGCGTAATGTGCCACCTCACGCCAGAGCGGCACGCTTGGCGGATGAGTTTAACCGCAAGCTCGGTCGCCCGCTGCAATATCAAAATGGGGGCTGGATAAGCTATGTCATGACCACCGCTGGCCCCGAACCCCTTGAGATTCGGCAATCCCCTATCGACTACGATCACTACCTGACACGACAGTTGCAACCGGTAGCAGACGCTATACTTCCTTTTATGCACGATGACTTCACCACCTTAATAACAGGCCAGATGGGGCTATTCTGATACTTATACCCTAGATAATTCGAGTGCAGGAAGACGGCAAATGAGCGACAAATTGGTGGTAAACCATTTTAACAGCGCTTGCTCTGGCCCGTAGGGTGAGCCTCTGATGAGGCTCATAATCCCAAGAGCTTATTAATTTTAAGATCAAGAGCAGTAAGTGACTGGGGTAAACTGCGGCCGCCAACGCACATGCAGCTTGAAGTATGACGGGTATTTTACAGGTGACGAAACGCTCCGCTTCCATTACCATAGCGCCCTTGCCAAAATTCGCATTAATCACATTACATAACCGCTAGCCGTAATACTCCTTCTTATTGGGTGCTGCCTGTAGATGCCACATTTTCAGACAGACTCTCAGGCCGCATCGCCTGCGCGGAGGGTAGACTATTGCCAGTGGTTTTATGATATTTGGCTGCCACTAATTATTTATAACCAGATAATTTAAAAAGCATTTCCTTAACTGTCCAACAAAAAATCGAGCCGATAATTTATGCCTTTTACACTTGGTCAACGCTGGATCAGCGACACAGAAAGCGAACTTGGATTGGGTACTGTCGTTGCCATCGACGTACGCATGATTACCTTACTGTTTCCCGCAACCGGTGAAAACCGCCTTTACGCTAGAAATGATTCGCCAATCACCCGCGTCATGTTCAATCCGGGCGATACCATCACCAACCACGAAGGCTGGCAGCTAAAAGTGGAAGAAGTGACTCATGAAAATGGGCTGATTACTTATATTGGGACCCGTTTGGATACTGAGGAAACCGGCGTCTCAATGCGTGAAGTGTTGCTCGATAGCAAACTGACGTTTAGCAAACCGCAGGATCGGCTATTTGCCGGTCAGATCGATCGTATGGATCGCTTTGCCCTGCGTTTTCGTGCTCGTAAATATCAAAGTGAGCAGTTCCGTCTGCCATGGAGTGGGTTACGCGGTATCCGTGCCAGCCTGATCCCACACCAATTACATATCGCCTATGAAGTGGGTCAGCGCCATGCACCAAGGGTATTATTGGCCGATGAAGTAGGTTTAGGTAAAACCATCGAAGCCGGGATGATCATTCACCAACAGCTGTTATCAGGCCGTGCTGAACGTATCCTGATTGTAGTGCCAGAAAGCCTACAACATCAGTGGTTGGTGGAAATGTTGCGCCGCTTCAATTTGCGCTTCTCACTGTTTGATGACAGCCGCTACTCCGAAGCCCTGCTCGACAGCACCAATCCGTTTGAAACCGAGCAGATGGTTATCTGTTCACTGGATTTTGTGCGCCGCAATAAGCAACGGCTGGAACAACTGGCAGATGCGTCTTGGGATCTGTTGGTGGTGGATGAGGCGCACCATCTGGCCTGGAGCGAAGAAGCCCCAAGTCGTGAATATCAAGTCATTGAACAATTGGCTGAGAATATCCCAGGTGTGCTGCTGTTGACCGCAACACCAGAGCAATTGGGCCAGCAGAGCCATTTTGCTCGTCTGCGTTTGCTGGATCCCGATCGCTTCCACGATTACGAAGAGTTCGTCAATGAACAGCAGAAGTATCGTCCGATTGCAGATGCTGTGACGCTGCTGCTGGGTGGTGAGCGCTTAACTGACGATAAACTGAATCTGTTGGGCGAACTCATTGATGAGCAGGATATTGAGCCCTTGCTGAAAGCGGCCAACAGCCAAAGTGAAGATAGCGAAGCCGCTCGCCAAGAGTTGGTAACAATGCTGATGGACAGACATGGTACCAGCCGGATCTTGTTCCGTAATACCCGTAATGGGGTGAAAGGCTTCCCGCACCGCGTCCTGCATCAAATCAAACTGCCATTGCCAACTCAATATCAGACGGCGATTAAAGTATCAGGCATCATGGGTGCCAAAAAAACGTTGGAAGCGCGCGCCAAAGATATGCTTTACCCGGAACAAATCTATCAGGAGTTTGAAGGGGAAAATGCCACCTGGTGGAACTTTGACCCACGGGTAGAGTGGTTACTTAACTATCTGATTGCTAACCGTAATGAGAAAGTGTTGGTTATCTGTGCCCAGGCAGCCACTGCCTTACAACTTGAACAGGTGCTACGTGAGCGTGAAGCTATTCGTGCTGCCGTGTTCCATGAAGGTTTATCACTGATAGAGCGTGACCGCGCTGCGGCCTATTTTGCCTCTGAAGAAGATGGGGCTCAGGTATTACTGTGTTCTGAGATAGGTTCAGAAGGCCGTAATTTCCAGTTTGCCTGCCAGTTGGTGATGTTCGACCTGCCGTTTAACCCGGACTTGCTGGAACAACGTATTGGCCGTCTGGACCGTATCGGTCAAAACCGCGAAATCCAGATTATGGTGCCTTATCTGGAACATACTGCGCAGGCGATATTGGTGCGTTGGTATCATGAAGGTTTGGATGCTTTCGAGCACACCTGCCCGACCGGGCGCACCATTTATGACAGTGGCTATCAAGAACTGATCGGCTATCTGGCAACGCCAAGTGAACAAGAAGGGTTGGATGAATTTATTCACGCCTGCCGTCTACAGCACGAAGAGCTGAAACTACAACTGGAACAAGGTCGTGATCGGCTACTGGAGATGCATTCCAACGGTGGCGAGCATGGTCAACAACTGGCGCAGATCATTGCAGATCAGGATAATGACGTTAATTTGGTTAGTTTCGCACTTAACCTGTTCGATATTGTCGGGATTAACCAAGAAGATCGCAGTGACAACCTGATCGTACTGACCCCCTCTGATCATATGCTGGTACCGGACTTCCCTGGGCTGCCGCAAGACGGCTGTACCGTGACATTCGATCGTGAACAGGCGTTATCGCGGGAAGATGCCCAGTTTGTGAGTTGGGAGCACCCGATCATCCGTAATGGTTTGGATTTGATCTTGTCCGGCGATACCGGAAGCTGTGCAGTTTCTTTATTGAAAAACAAAGCATTACCGGTAGGAACACTGTTGGCTGAATTGGTTTATGTGGTAGAAGCTCAAGCGCCGAAACACTTGCAATTAACCCGTTTCTTGCCACCCACCCCAGTGCGGATGCTGATGGACCGAAACGGCACCAATCTGGCGGCACAAGTTGAATTTGAAACCTTTAACCGTCAGTTGAATGCGGTAAACCGTCACACCTCCAGTAAGCTGGTCAACGCTGTGCAACAAGAAGTCCACGCCATGTTGCAACAAGCAGAAGCACTGGTTGAAGAGCAGGCACAACTGTTGATTGAATCGGCCAAGCACGAAGCAGATGATAAGCTGAGTACCGAACTGGCGCGTTTGGAAGCCCTGAAAGCGGTTAACCCGAATATTCGTGATGACGAAATAGAAGCACTAGAGCATAACCGTAAAATGGTACTGGAAAACCTCAATCAAGCGGGCTGGCGTTTAGATGCTATTCGCCTGGTGGTGGTCACACATCAGTAACCCTGAGTAATCATCTGTTTCTGCAATATACCCCATAGATTTCAAGATGCAGGCAGGCGACCAAGCAGCGACAAATCGGTTGGGAACCGATTTGAATAGCATTTATGCTAGCCTCAAGGATGAGGCGCATTAATCCTGATGAGCTTATACAGTCAAATGATTCGGGTTAACGAGAGCAGCCAACACACCTGTGACTTGAACGATGCAGGGTATAAATGGAGCACTAATGGAACCCTATAATCCCCCACGCGACCCTTGGCTGTACATCCTGTATCAGGATGAGCACATCATGGTGGTCAACAAACCTAGTGGGTTACTTTCTGTGCCCGGTCGCGCACCGGAGAATAAAGACAGTGTGATGACTCGTATTCAGGCTGAATTTCCGGCGGCAGAGTCCGTTCATCGGCTAGATATGGCCACCAGTGGCGTAATTATCGTGGCACTGACCAAAGCGGCTGAGCGCGAGCTTAAGCGCCAATTTCGTGAACGTGAACCGAAAAAGTCTTATATTGCCCGCGTCTGGGGGCATCTGGCCGAAGATGAAGGGCTGATAGATCTGCCGTTAATCTGTGACTGGCCAAACCGGCCAAAGCAGAAAGTCTGTTATGAAACCGGTAAATCTGCACAAACTGAGTATCTGGTGCTGTCACGCGATACTGATGGCAGCACACGAGTGAAGTTATCGCCCATCACAGGGCGCTCACACCAATTACGGGTCCATATGCTGGCGATGGGTCACCCAATCCTTGGTGATGGCTTCTACGCCCATCCAGAGGCCAAAGCGATGGCATCCCGCTTGCAGTTACATGCGCAGGAGCTGTGTATTACTCACCCTGAGTTTGGAACGGCGATGCATTTTAAATGTGAGGCGGAATTTTAATTTTTGTCGTAAGAATATTGGCCCGAAATTACCTCAGAACGGCGTATTAACGCCGATCTGAGGTGGGCACTGTTGAAACAAAACCTATTTAAATCCCTTCTCGCGCTTAATCAAATCATACGCAGCTTGAATCTCTTGGGCTTTTTGCTTCGCCATCTCCATCATTTCAGGTGGCAGACCTTTTGCCACCAACTTATCTGGATGATGCTCCCCCATTAACTTACGGTAAGCACGCTTGATGGTCACACTGTCGTCAGTATTGCTAATACCCAGCACTTTGCAGGCATCCTCTAAGGTCGGGCCATTCGAGGCTTGCTGATAGCCCCCCTGAGAATATCCACCCTGCTGGCCCTGCCAACCGCCGTGACCACCAAATTGACGGCCGCCTTCAATCATGCTCAAGAACTGATCAAACTGGCCGCGCGAAATCCCTAACTCTTCAGCAATGACATACAACACTTGCCGCTCGTTAGGATGCAAAGATCCATCAGCAAATGCGGCCTGTAATTGAATTTCCAGAAACATCCGAATTAAATCGAAACGCCCAAAACAGACACCACGTAATTCCTGCAATCTTTCACGCAACGGGAAATCGCTTTCTTTCCCTTCGCGAAACGCTTGCTGTGCGGCTGTTCGAGCTTCACCGTGCAATTGCATTCGATCCATCAACTGGCTGGCGAGTTGAATATCAACTTCCGTAACCCGCCCTTTAGCCTTGGTTAAATGCCCCATGACCTGAAAAGTGGCGCGGAAAAAAATTAATTGTCGTGTTTGTTGATCGGCAAAATAGCCGCGGCGCTTCGTGCTTCGCACCCTGTCTACCATATGGCCGACAAGCAACCCCAGTACCACACCCCAGAAACCAGCACCAGACATTAAGCCCAATACCAGACCGAGCAGTTTTCCCCAATACCGCATATACTCCTCAATTCATCATGCCGTCAGTCAAAATTTGCATTATCATACTCGGCATTCAGCTCAGCGCCTAACAACGAGACGTGCAAACGGCCGGATTTAACGCTAGCGCAACTGTGATGAGTAATATAGTCTCAGACCGTTTGCCGGCATGATGCCCCCCGATGACGGAACACCAAAACCGCGTATGAAAAAAAGATTCCCAACACTGCTGGCCACATTGATATGGACGGCACTATATAGCCAGCAATCGCTGGCCGGCCTCGCTGAGCAATGTATGCTTGGTGTACCCACCTATGACCAGCCATTGGTCAGCGGTGATCCGAATCAGCTACCGGTCCGTATTAATGCGGATAAAACCGAAGCCAATTATCCCGATAATGCCTTGTTCACCGGCAATGTCATTGTCCAGCAGGGCAATAGCACCCTGACCGCGAATCAGGTTGAACTGACGCAGGTACAAAAACCCGGTGAAGCTATCCCGGTTCGTACTGTCACGGCCACTGGCGACGTTAATTATGACGATCCGCAAATCAAGCTGAAAGGCCCGAAAGGCTGGTCAAACTTGAATACCAAAGACACTGATATGGATAAAGGCAAATATCAGATGGTTGGCCGTCAAGGGCGTGGTGATGCGGATTTAATGAAGTTACGAGGTCAGAACCGTTACACCATATTAGAAAATGGGACATTTACCTCCTGTCTACCAGGTGATAATAGCTGGAGTGTCGTGGGTTCTGAGGTTATTCATGACCGCGAAGAAGAAGTAGCAGAAATCTGGAATGCCCGCTTTAAGATTGGCAAAGTACCGGTGTTCTACAGTCCTTATATGCAATTACCGGTTGGTGATAAACGCCGCTCAGGCTTCCTGATCCCTAATGCTAAATATACCAGTAATAACGGCATCGAATTTATGCTGCCATACTACTGGAATATTGCGCCCAACTTCGATGCTACAATTACGCCTCACTACATGGAACGGCGTGGGTTACAGTGGCAGAACGAGTTCCGCTACTTGCTGGCTCCGGGCAGCGGCACCATGGCATTAGACTGGCTACCGAGTGATCGCTTATACCACGGCACCGATGGTACCGATAAAGAGGCCACCCGCTGGTTGTACTACTGGGGCCATTCCGGTGTGATGGATAAAGTCTGGCGTTTCAACGTCAACTATACCCGTGTTAGTGACCCAGATTACTTTACTGATTTAACGTCGCAATACGGATCGACCACTGACGGCTATGCAACCCAAATATTCAGCGTTGGTTATGCTGATCAAAACTGGGATGCCACCTTGGCCTCTAAACAGTTCCAAGTCTTTACTGACGCCGGTAATAATAATGCTTACCGTGCCCAACCTCAGTTGGATATGAACTACTATAAAAATGATATTGGCCCGTTTGATCTGCATGTTTACGGTCAAGCCGCCAAATTCACCAGCGTCAATCCAGAAAACCCAGAAGCCAGCCGCTTCCATATTGAACCGGCGATTAACCTACCATTGTCCAACGGTTGGGGTAGCTTGAATACCGAAGCCAAATTACTGGCAACCCATTATCAGCAGGATATCCCAAATGGTTTTGCCAGTAATTACAAAAACCAGAATGGGCAGGACGCGACGGTTCCTGATCTGAAAGACTCGATTAACCGGGTGATGCCGCAATTTAAAATTGATGGCAAAGTGGTATTTGATCGGCCAATGGATTGGAGTGAAGGCTTCACCCAGACACTCGAACCACGAATGCAGTATCTCTATGTTCCATACCGCAATCAGGATGATATCTATATTTACGACACCACGCTGATGCAGTCAGACTACTCGGGACTGTTCCGTGACCGTACCTATAGTGGCCTGGACCGTATAGCGTCTGCGAATCAGGTATCTACCGGTTTAACTTCACGCATATATGATGATGCGCTGGTTGAACGTTTTAATGCTTCTGTGGGTCAAATCTATTACTTCAGCCGTTCGCGTACCGGTAATAGCGAAACAATTGATAACAGTGATGATACTGGTAGCCTTGTTTGGGCTGGTGATACATTCTGGCGTATCAGTGATCAAGTGGGTCTAAAAGGTGGCGTGCAGTATGATACCCGCTTGGGGAGTTTGACCCTGGGTAACGCGGTAATGGAGTATAGAAAAGACTCAGAGCGTATGATGCAATTGAATTACCGCTATGCTAGCCCGGAATATATTCAGGCAGCAGTACCAAATGTAAAAAGTCCTGGTTATCAGCAAGGCATTTCTCAGATTGGTGCTACCGCCAGTTGGCCGATTGCGGATCGTTGGGCACTAGTCGGTGCTTATTACTACGATACCAAAGCCAATCAGCCCGCTAGCCAGTTAGTTGGCTTACAATACAACACGTGCTGCTGGGCAATAAACGTGGGCTATGAACGTAAAATTACTGGCTGGAATTCACAAACAGAAGCCAGTAAGTATGATAACAAGATTGGTTTTAACATCGAATTACGTGGTCTGAGCAGCGACCACAACCTGGGTACTGCACAAATGCTGCGCTCAGGCATTCTGCCTTATCAAAGTGCATTCTGATACTGTGTAACACACTGAATACAGTGAATTTTAACCCGCTAAAGCGGATTACATAAATGGAAAAGGTATGAAGAACTGGAGAACGCTTATTCTCGGATTGGTTGTCTGTGCCAATACCGCGTTCGCAGCACCACAAGAAGTTGATAAAGTTGCCGCAGTGGTTGATAACGGCGTCGTTTTGCAAAGTGACGTTGACGGTCTGTTACAATCCGTGAAACTGAATGCACAGCAGTCTGGGCAACAAGTTCCTGATGATGCGACGTTACGTCATCAGATTCTTGAGCGTCTGATCATGGATAATATCCAGTTACAGATGGCGAAGAAGATGGGTATTACTATCAGTGATGAAGCATTGGATAAAGCCATTGCTGATATCGCTGCGCAAAACCGCATGACTCCCGCTCAGATGCGTAGTCGTCTGGCTGCTGATGGCCTGAATTATGACACTTACCGCGAGCAGATCCGTAAAGAGATGCTGACTTCTGAAGTGCGTAACAACGAAGTACGCCGCCGAATAACTATCCTGCCACAGGAAGTTGAGTCATTGGCCAAACAAGTTGGGAACCAGACCAGCGGTGATGCTGAACTGAACCTCAGCCACATTCTTATCCCATTGCCAGAAAATCCCTCTCAGCAGCAAGTTGATCAGGCTGAAGAGCTGGCTAATAAATTAGTCTCCGACATTAAAGGCGGCGCTGATTTTGGTAAATTGGCTATCGCCAACTCGGCGGACTCTCAGGCGCTGAAAGGCGGCCAGATGGGTTGGGGCAAATTACAGGAACTGCCTTCTTTGTTTGCTGAAAGATTACAAACTGCGAACAAAGGTGATGTTGTCGGGCCAATCCGTTCTGGTGTCGGTTTCCACATCCTGAAAGTAAATGATATCCGTGGTGCGGATAAGACCGTTTCCGTGACTGAAGTTCACGCCCGCCACATCTTGCTGAAGCCTTCACCGGTAATGACCGACGATCAGGCTCGTGCCAAGTTAGCGGCAGCGGCGGCAGATATTAAGAGTGGTAAATCCAGCTTCGCCACTATTGCCAAAGAGATCTCTCAGGATCCTGGTTCTGCAATGCAAGGCGGTGACTTAGGTTGGGCATCACCAGATATTTATGACCCGGCGTTCCGTGATGCGCTGATGAAACTGCAAAAAGGTGAGATCAGTGCACCGGTTCACTCTTCTTTCGGCTGGCACTTAATTCAGGTTGTCGATACACGTCAGGTAGACAAGACTGATGCAGCACAGAAAGACAAGGCATACCGTATGCTCTTTAGCCGTAAATTTGCTGAAGAAGCTCAAACTTGGATGCAAGAGCAGCGTGCTGCTGCTTATGTAAAAATTCTTGATGGTAGTAATGCACAACCACAATAATCGTATTGTTATTACCCCCGGTGAGCCAGCCGGGGTCGGGCCAGATTTAGTCGTCGCTCTGGCTCAACAGGATTGGCCTGTTGAGTTAGTGGTGTGTGCCGATCCGGCCTTGCTACTTGCTCGGGCCCGTCAGCTTAATCTGCCTTTGCAGTTGCGTGAATATCAAGCCAGCAAGCCTGCGTTAGCGCAACAAGCGGGGTCACTGACTATCTTACCGGTAAAAACGGCCACAAAAGTGATCCCCGGCAAACTCGACGTCCAAAACAGCCACTATGTTGTGGAAACATTGGCCAAGGCTTGTGATGGCGCGATAAGCGGGGAATTTTCTGCATTGGTCACCGGCCCGGTACAAAAAAGTATTATCAATGATGCTGGCATCCCTTTTATCGGACACACCGAGTTTTTTGCAGATCGCAGCCTCTGCCCACGGGTAGTGATGATGCTGGCAACTGAAGAGTTACGTGTGGCATTGGCGACAACCCACTTACCTCTGCTGGCCGTACCTGGCGCGATCACCCAAGCTAGCCTGCATGAAGTGATCACGATTCTTGATAGCGACCTGAAAACCAAATTTGGCATTAGCCAACCACAGATTTATGTGTGCGGACTGAATCCTCACGCAGGTGAAGGTGGCCATATGGGCCATGAAGAGATCGATACCATTATTCCTGCACTAGATGCACTGCGTCAGCAAGGTATAAATCTTATCGGCCCTCTACCAGCAGACACCCTATTCCAACCTAAATATCTACAACATGCAGATGCGGTTCTGGCGATGTATCATGATCAAGGATTGCCAGTGCTGAAGTATCAAGGGTTTGGCCGGGCAGTAAATATCACTCTCGGTTTGCCTTTTATCCGCACTTCTGTGGATCACGGTACCGCTTTAGAACTCGCCGCAACCGGTTCTGCCAATGTTGGCAGTTTCATTACGGCATTAAACTTAGCCATTAAAATGATAAATAACAGCAATGAATAATAGAGTCCACCAAGGGCATTTTGCCCGCAAACGCTTTGGACAAAACTTTTTAAACGATCAGTTTGTCATCGACAGTATTGTTTCTGCAATTCACCCCGTTCCTGGCGAAGCCGTAGTTGAAATAGGTCCCGGTTTAGGGGCATTGACTGAACCTGTTGCTGCGCGTATGGATCATATGACGGTGATCGAGCTTGATCGCGATCTGGCGGCTCGTTTAGCCAGCCATCCGCAACTGAAAGACAAGCTAACCATCCATCAACAAGATGCGATGAAAGTTAATTTTTCTGAGTTAGCAGAGCTTGCAGGGCAGCCATTACGTGTGTTTGGTAACTTGCCATACAACATTTCCACCCCGCTGATGTTCCATCTTTTCAGCTATACTGATGCTATTCGTGACATGCATTTCATGTTGCAAAAAGAAGTGGTTAATCGTCTGGTCGCAGGACCTAATAGTAAAGCGTATGGCCGACTGACGGTGATGGCGCAATACTATTGCAATGTTATCCCGGTGCTAGAAGTACCGCCAACGGCGTTTACCCCCGCGCCAAAAGTTGATTCGGCCGTGGTGCGCTTGATTCCGCATGTCAACATGCCGAATCCGGTTGGTGACGTTCGTATGCTTAGCCGCATTACCACGCAAGCATTTAATCAGCGCAGAAAAACCGTGCGTAACAGCTTAGGTGATCTATTCACCCCAGAGCAGTTAATCGAATTAGGTATTGACCCGATATTACGGGCAGAGAATATTTCGGTAGCGCAATACTGTAAGCTGGCTAACTGGCTTTCAGCTCAATCGACACCGCAAGAATAAGCAGGAGCACATTATGATTGAACAGCCCCGCGTTTGTGTACAGGTGCAAAGTATCTATGTGGAAACCCAGTCGATACCTGATGAAGAACGTTTCGTCTTCGCCTATACCGTGACGATACGCAATTTGGGTCGTTCAAATGTGCAACTGATTGGCCGTTATTGGTTAATCACTAATAGTAATGGCCGGCAGACTGAAGTTCAGGGTGAAGGGGTCATCGGCGAACAGCCGTTGATCCAGCCAGGTAATGAGTTTCAATACACCAGCGGTGCTGTACTGGAAACCCCGCTGGGTACCATGGAAGGGCATTATGAGATGGTTGATCACCTTGGTCAGCCCTTCCGTACTGCAATTCCGGTGTTCCGCTTAGCGATCCCAGCACTGATCCATTAACTCTGATCTTTCAACTATGTCTACTTATCTTATTGGCGATGTTCATGGCTGCCTCGATGAGCTGCTTGCGCTATTAGCACAGGTGAGCTTTGATCCGCAGCAGGATACTTTGTGGTTAACCGGTGATTTAGTTGCCCGTGGCCCAGCATCACTGGATGTTTTACGTTATGTCCGCTCATTAGGGCCTGCTGTTCGTATGGTTCTGGGTAACCATGACCTGCATTTACTGGCCGTTTATGCCGGTATCAGCCGTAATAAACCCAAAGATCGTATTACTCCACTGCTTGAGGCGCCGGATGCTGATGAGTTGATTAATTGGCTGCGTCGCCAACCGGTCTTACAAGTTGATGATGAATTAAAATTGATCATGGCTCATGCCGGGATAACACCTCAATGGGATATTGAAACCGCCCAAATGTGTGCACGTGAAGTGGAGGCGGTATTAAGTAGTGATAGCTATCCACTCTTCCTCGATGCCATGTACGGTGATATGCCGAATAACTGGTCACCAGAGCTATCCGGGCTAGCACGCTTGCGTTTTAGTACTAATGCACTGACCCGCATGCGTTTTTGTTTCCCGAACGGGCAGTTGGATATGATCTGTAAAGATACGCCAGAAAATGCCCCCGCTCCACTCAAGCCTTGGTTCGAGTTGCCAAGATTGGTCTCCCCTGACTATTCAATTATTTTTGGTCACTGGGCGTCGCTGGAAGGAAAAGGTGTTCCTGAAGGTATTTATGGCTTGGATACCGGTTGTTGCTGGGGCGGCGATTTAACGCTGCTGCGCTGGGAAGATAAACGCTATTTCACACAGCATGCATTCAAAGTGGAAGCAGAAGTAAGTAACACTGATGAAATAGCAGCAGCAAAAGATCCCTTTAGTTATCTGTAATATACTGATAATTATATGT
>NZ_JAZGQE010000530.1:0-349 GCF_048593885.1 Yersinia sp. 1252 StPb PI
GTATTAATTGATGATAATTATTATCTGAGATACTTTTATGATTTTCATACCATACTACTTTTATGGTATCTTGCTTACGGTTGACATCACTAAATAAACACATTACCAATCTCTTTTGTTTTTCATTAATATCAATTGTTAGCTTTTTAGTATGAAAATGAATCTTGTTCATACAGCAATCCAGTGATATCTCTTTTTCATAATCAATCACTCCTTTCCCATTGACATCAATAAACTTACTGCCAGAGACAACAGAGACTGTATCGACATACATAAATAACCCCTCAAATACATTCACTCGGTTAATAAAGACCAATCACATACAACATTGATCTGATAAGAAAACAAG
>NZ_JAZGQE010000531.1:0-349 GCF_048593885.1 Yersinia sp. 1252 StPb PI
GTATTTTGTTTCTGTCTAAACAACTAAATCTTTTCATAGCCATGGCTGAAGAAAAAAGCTATAAAAAAGCTGCGGAAAGGCTTTTTATTACAGTTCCGCCTGTTTTTAAAATGTTGAAAGAAATAGAATCATGGGCAGGGTGTAAACTATTTGAAAATTTAAACGGAGTGTTTTTAATAACTAGGGAAGGTCAGGAGTTATACAATGCTTTACTTCCTGTTTATAGAGAGCTGCAAAATGTTAAAATAAAGCAAACCAATAAAACAAAAGTCATATCACTAACATCGGATTCTCCTGATTCGGAGATAGTAACAGATCTCTCACTCCATTTATTGAGAGACAAAATAAC
>NZ_JAZGQE010000532.1:0-349 GCF_048593885.1 Yersinia sp. 1252 StPb PI
GTTTTTTTGTGATTTCTTTTTCTTGCTGATATAAATCTTTTAGATCATTATATAAAATCTCACCATCCCTTGTTAAACTCATACCAAATTTCTCTCTTTTAAAAAGCTTTTTCCCTATTATATTTTCAAAGTCTTTGATCGACTTTGCTACCGGAGGTGTAGTCCTGTTCATCACCCTTGCGGCCTTACTCAGCGAGCCATTTTCGACTACGGCCATAAAAGCCTCTAGCTTTCGAGATAGAAACATAATTCACTAATCCTTTGCGTAAAAATTTATCAGAAAAAATGACAGGCATGTCAACATGCACAAGGCTAGCTGTAGATAACATTCAACATTAAATAAGTTTAT
>NZ_JAZGQE010000533.1:0-346 GCF_048593885.1 Yersinia sp. 1252 StPb PI
ATGCCGATTGCCATATCAGTATAACCACTGAAATCAAAGTATAACTGGAATGTATAGCTAAGGCTGGTTAACCATGCATCTAACATTGTTAAATGTGATGAATTATCAAACCCATGATTAGCCCATATCGCGAATATATCTGCAATTATTATCTTTTTGAAAATCCCAATAGAGAAAATAAAAATACCAATCGAAATATTTCGATAGTTTTTTAGTAAGTTCCACTTTGATGTAAATTGTGGGATGATTTCTTTATGATAAGTTATTGGTCCCGAAAAAAGTTGTGGGAAGAAAGTTACAAATAGAAAGTAGTTCAATAAACTATAGTTACGTGTTCTTTCTTTAT
>NZ_JAZGQE010000534.1:0-345 GCF_048593885.1 Yersinia sp. 1252 StPb PI
TTAGCAAAATTAGCTTCTTCAACCACTACATGGAGGTTGCTAAGAAAGAAATTGCCAGAACGGATTAATGAACCACTCCCCTACGTTACAAATTTTACCGTTGTTACTGACAAAGAATGCTCATCGATATTTTCGTCAGAAAAGCACATAAATGGCTTCTGCTGATCTTCTCCTATTTTTTATAAACTATCGATAAGTTGTATTTCAATTTATACTAACTTCATAAAATACTCTTTGGTATGCTACCTGAATGGTATATATAAAATTTTGGAATGCCTCTAGTTGTTTTAACTTGATGTATAACTTTATCTTTTGAGATATGCCGATGGTTTGCCTGCGTTAATG
>NZ_JAZGQE010000535.1:0-343 GCF_048593885.1 Yersinia sp. 1252 StPb PI
TCACTATAATAAACAGGTCAGCAATATTGACTTACATATGTTATTACAAGAGAGATATCCACAAGGTAGTAATAGTTATACCCATAAGAAAGAAGAGCATAATATCCTGATCGGCAAAGCCCAAAAGGTCGATAAAGATATTTATAACTTACCACTTATGATTGATGAGCGCTGTGAGTTAATGGGTGATCATCAATCAGGTAAACACTTGCAAGGTATGTTATTAGTTGAGGCATTTAGGCAAACATTTATTGCCGTTACTGAGGAGTTTTATCCGTTCCTCGGTGATATCAAAAAATACTTTGTTATTAATTCACTCAATATTAATTTTTATAATTTTGTT
>NZ_JAZGQE010000536.1:0-343 GCF_048593885.1 Yersinia sp. 1252 StPb PI
ATTATTGAACGAAGAGTAAATAGTCTAGAACTCTCTGTATCGGTATTTTTAAATGCTCCCTCATGGTCAACGCCCACACCTAGCATTGCCTGTAATCCATCGTTAACAAATTTCGCCCCTTTAATTGGAACTGTACCGTCACCTGCATCTTTAGGAGGAACAATTGTATAAGTTTTTTCTCTCCACTTATTTTTTGTCAAATCGATCGGTATTTTAGCCGTACGAGCATCTGTTATTTCATAATTATGTGGATCTCTTATTACCCCACTATAAGCTATTTCTGATATATCTTTATTTTTATCATAATAGCCACCTGTTTTATCCTTCCAGTAGAGAGTCTCAT
>NZ_JAZGQE010000537.1:0-341 GCF_048593885.1 Yersinia sp. 1252 StPb PI
ATATGTCTCTGTTTGGAGACAAAGCCTCTGCCTTTTGTCGCAAAAAACCAACACCTATTCTTTTACCTGATAAATCACCAGTCTGGTCACCCTATAGGGCTAATTTGATCAAAGGGTGCCAACAAAGGTTCTAATACAAGGAGGACAGACTGTGAGGTCGGATTAGCGACCGTCAATACAACAGGATGAAAAGAGAGGGCTATGATGGGGAATCGATATTATACCGACGAAAAAAAACCCCGCATTGCGGGGTTTCTTCTGAAATTGGTCGGCGAGAGAGGATTCGAACCTCCGACCCACTGGTCCCAAACCAGTTGCGCTACCAAGCTGCGCTACTCGCC
>NZ_JAZGQE010000538.1:0-341 GCF_048593885.1 Yersinia sp. 1252 StPb PI
TGATTATGTTAACAATCGGTATTTTACTGCCCTAACAGGACATAATAGAAACATTCAGTTAACTGATTTAACTCATTATTTTCATTTGCGATCATGTTAATTTGATGGTAAAACAAGCATAAATAAAAATCAGACTCATTAATTATACCCTAAATAATTCGAGTTGCAGGAAGGCGGCAAGCGAGATAATCCCGATGAGCTTACATGAGTAACTGATTCGGGTTAGTGAGCGTAGCCAACACACAGGCAACTTGAAGTATGACGGGTATATAAAAATGAAATAGTAACGAATACTTACTTTTGAGTATTTCGCCTTAGTTGAATATGAAAACGATTCTTAC
>NZ_JAZGQE010000539.1:0-341 GCF_048593885.1 Yersinia sp. 1252 StPb PI
ATATCAGCGAAAATAAAAACCATCTATCAGACAATCCGCTCTTTTCATTTTCATTTCATCTTACTTACGCAATACATACAGTCCTTACAAGTCAGACATTTTCATTTACCACCACTCCTAACATATCTTAACGTTTATCTGACAGTGACATTTATTGTATTGAATTATAATCCCAGCTTAGCCCGATAATAAAAGATGAGACAAATAAAATGCAACGTATAACGTTAATGACAATAGTACTCTTATTAAGCACTACATTATCAGCTTGCTGTCTATTCCCACCGCATGGCGGTGGCGGTGGCGGTGGCGGTGGCGGTGGCGGTGGCGGTGGCGGTGGCGGC
>NZ_JAZGQE010000053.1:0-26570 GCF_048593885.1 Yersinia sp. 1252 StPb PI
GGGTATTGCCCGTGGCACTATCTCTGATGAAGCTTCAGGGAAACAGTTACTGATACGCTCCCCCTATAATACTAATAAAAATAACAATATTCAGGGTGGGATTTTCAATTATTCAAGCGGGGAGTTTATGATACCCGACATCCCTGAGAGCAATTAGCGGTCGGTGATTTAATCTGCTGGCTGGTATTATAACAAAGGCACCCAAGGGTGCCTTTTCACTGATATAGCCGCTGCCCTGCATTTTACAGCGTAACGGCTTTAGATATAATCGCCCATTACATCCGTTCGACCGTCTGAATACCTAAAGTATCCAGACCTTGTTTTAGTGTTTTTGCGGTTAGCATCGCCAGTTTCAGGCGGCTTTGGCGGATCTCTTCACTTTCTGCATTGAGGATCTGACAGTGTTCGTAGAAGCTGGAGAATAAGCCTGCTAAATCATATAGGTATGAACACATCACATGTGGTGTGCCTTCACGGGCCACGGTAGTGATGACCTCTTCAAACTGCAACAGACGGGTAGCCAGTGCCGCTTCACGGTCCTCGGTGATAACCAATGGCAATGTCAGGTTGCTTTCATCAATACCGGCACGTTTAAATACTGAAACCACACGAGTATAGGCATATTGCATATAAGGTGCCGTGTTACCGTCCAGTGCCAGCATGTTATCCCAGTCGAAGATATAGTCAGTGGTACGGCTCTTAGACAAGTCGGCATATTTCACTGCACCAATACCGACGGCGTCCACCACCTGCTTTAGTTCATCTGCGGGCATATCGGGATTTTTCTCGGCAATCAATTTGCCGGCACGCTCGATAGCTTCATCCAGTAAATCGGCAAGCTTCACTGTGCCGCCGGAACGCGTCTTAAACGGCTTACCGTCTTTACCCAGCATCATGCCAAACATATGGTGCTCAAGTGGTACTGACTCAGGAACATAACCGGCTTTACGAACGATAGTCCAGGCCTGCATCAGATGCTGGTGCTGGCGGGTATCGATGTAATACAGCACGCGGTCTGCACCCAAGGTTTCATAGCGATATTTGGCACAAGCGATATCTGTGGTGGTGTAGAGGTAACCGCCATCTTTTTTCTGAATGATGACGCCCATTGGCTCACCATCTTTATTTTTATACTCATCCAGATAGACCACGGTTGCGCCTTCGCTTTCGACCGCCAGCCCTTTGGCTTTCAGATCAGCAACAATACCCGGCAACATGGCGTTATACAGGCTTTCACCCATGACATCATCTTTGGTCAGTGTGACATTCAACCGATCATAGGCAATCTGGTTTTGCGCCATGGTGATATCGACTAACTTGCGCCACATCTGGCGGCAATACTCGTCACCGCCTTGCAGTTTTACTACATAAGCGCGGGCGCGTTGGGCAAATGCTTCATCTTCGTCATAGGTTTTCTTGGCTTGCTGATAGAAAAGTTCCAGATCCGATAAGCCCATATCACTGGCATTTTCGTTCTGCATCTTTTCCAAATAGGCGATCAACATGCCGAACTGGGTTCCCCAGTCACCCACGTGGTTAGCGCGAATAACATTGTGTCCCAGAAACTCTAAAGTGCGCACCGCTGCATCGCCGATGATGGTTGAACGCAGGTGGCCGACATGCATCTGTTTGGCCACATTGGGGGCAGAGTAGTCAACGACAATAGTCTGTGGCTCAACGGGAGTAACTCCAAGCTTCGGCGCGGTCAATGCCTGCTCTACTTTGCTGGCAACCCATTGGCGGTCAAGAAATATATTGATAAAACCGGGGCCGGCAATCTCAACTTTGCTGGCAATACCTGAAAGATCAAGCAGCTCGATGACTTTTTCTGCCAGTTGCCTTGGTTGCATGCCAAGTTTTTTGGCAACGGCCATTACGCCATTAGCTTGATAATCGCCAAATTGAGCTTTAGCAGATTGGCGAACCTGAGCTTCGCTATCTGCTGGAGCACCTGCTGCAATCAGCGCCTGGCTGACTTTATCTGAGAGAAGAGCCTGAATATTCACCGGGTTACCTTAATTACGCACAAAAGACAGATTAATGACGCACAAGAAAATCTCTGTGCCAGTTAATTCAAACAAGGCCAAAGCCTTTCACCACAAAAATGATGGGCGGCAGAGCCGTCTGGCAGAGGGTTAGTCACAAGATGGCAGGATTTATACCATATTTGACCCTCGGCGTCAGCATCAGGCCAGTGGTTGTCGCTAATCTCATGGCTAAATAGATTAACCGGTTATTTTATTAGCAATGGCGAATGCGAAAGAACAAAACGGTTAGATTAAATATGGCTGATTAGCGGTAATAACGGTAGATTATGGCCGCGTTACTGCCCGCAATAACAATTCAAAAGGAGAGCCGGATGCGTAGCCTGAAAGATATTGCCGAATTACAGGACTTATTTACTGACTTACCATGCTTTGAGCAAAAACTGGCTGGCTTCGCCACGCGATTGAATTTGGATTTAATGCAATTTAGCGCTGATCATATTTCGTTACGTTGCCACCAAGTCGAAACCGCGCAACGTTGGCGCAGTGGGTTAGCGCAGTGCGGTGATTTGATGTCCGAGACACTGATCAATGGTCGGGTGATTTGCCTGTTCGACTTGGCTCAACCTCTGGTGGTTGGGCCATGGCTGATCGATTGCGTGGAATTACCCTATCCGGGGAAAACACATTACCCCCATCAGGGATGGGAGCATATCGAGCTAGTCTTGCCGGGGGACCCGCATACCTTGAGGTCACGCGCTCGTGCTTTATTACCAGCCACATTACCGGAGGGTATCAGCGAGAAATTCAGTTCTCCACAAGGGGAACATGAGCGCTTAGCCAACCCGACACTGGCGGTGAGTGATGGTGAGATAACCATTAAGTTCCATCCCTATACTTTGCGGCAAATTATAGCCAGCGAGCAAAATATTTAACGTTAATGGGGTATTTATTTTGATAGCGACTTTCACTTATGGTTATCACTGTGACTGACATCTACTCATAGATTTAAAATGAGTGCCATAGTAAACGCTTAAGTATGTTTTATTAGTTTCTGTTTTTACTTGAGAGCGATCTTCGCTATTTATTCAACAGGTAAATTATTTAGTTCTTATTTATATGCCCGTAAGTAAGCGGGTATAGATACTGTCGCAGTGGCGTTCGTCAAACGGGAGAGAGAATGACTATATTGGAAATTTGTTGCTATAGCGTTGATTGCGCGCAGATAGCAGAAAAGGCAGGAGCCGACCGGATTGAATTGTGCTGCGGTCAGTCCGAAGGGGGCTTAACACCCAGCGTTGGTACATTAATGCAAGCCAATGAAACTGTTACTATTCCGGTGCATCCTATCGTAAGGCCTCGAGGCGGCGATTTTTGTTATAGCAATAATGATTTTGCAATCATCAAAAATGATATCGCGCGGATCCGTGATATGGGATTTGCGGGCGTAGTGGTTGGTGTACTGGATACCGACGGTCACATTGATATGCCACGGATGCGGGAGATAATGTCCATCAGTGGCCCATTGGCGGTCACTTTCCACCGGGCATTTGATATGTGCCAGAACCCAATGATTGCCTTACAGCAATTAACTGACCTGAATGTGGCGCGGATTTTAACCTCGGGCCAGCAGCCAAATGCTGAGCTGGGGTTGGCGTTATTAAAAGATTTGCTGGCTGCAACCCAGGATAAAGGGCCGGTTATCATGGCGGGCGCTGGGGTTCGTTTGACGAATATGCAAAAGTTTATTGATGCCGGTATCCGTGAGCTGCACAGCTCTGCCGGGCGGGCGGTCCCATCGACGATGAAATATCGCAAAGCGGGCGTCACTATGTGTGCAGACAGTGATGTTGATGAGTTTGCCCATTATTGTGTTGATGGTGATGTTGTTGAGGCAATGAAGAGTTTATTAGTGATGGGCCGCCCCCTCTCACAAAGTGCCTAGATCTTTCAACCGCGCTGCCAACCGTTGTACACTGCCCCGGCCAATTACGCCGGGGCAGCTTTATTATGGCTTACGCGCAATTAATACCGCTCGGAGGGGAGCAGGGTAGCCTTCCACCGTTTTACTCGGGTCATGTGGGTCAAGAAACTCGGCTAACGATTCGCTGGTCATCCAGTCAGTACGGCGTTGTTCATCGGTGGTGGTCACCGCCATATCAGCGATCCTGACATCGACAAACCCACACTTTTCCAACCAGGCTTTCAATGCCGGTGCCGATGGAATGAAATATACGTTGCGCATCTGAGCGTAACGGTCACCCGGGACTAACACCTGTTGGCTATCGCCTGCAACGACTAAGGTTTCAAGTACCAGTTCACCGTCGCTGACCAACTGATTTTTGAGCTGATAAAGGTGGTCCAAAGGTGAGCGACGATGATACAGCACCCCCATCGAGAATACGGTATCAAAGGCTGCCAGTTCCGGCAGCTGTTCGATACCCAGTGGCAACACATGCGCTCGCTGATCCCCCCCTAGCAGTTTACGAATAGCTTCAAATTGGCATAAAAACAGTTGCATTGGGTCGATACCGACGGCCAGATGGGCACCTTCGCCAATCATGCGCCACAAATGATAACCACTACCACAACCGACATCCAAAATGCTACGGCCAGCCAGTGGGCTGATATGGGGTAACACCCGTTGCCATTTCCAGTCAGAACGCCATTCAGTATCAATATCCAGCCCATATAGCGAGAATGGGCCTTTGCGCCACGGCATCAGCGCACGCAACATATTCTCCATCCCTTCCCGCTGACCGGCAGAAATCGGGGGGGACATTTCTGCCCGTACCCCGTCACGCAAATCCAATGTGGTCGGTGTCAGTAACGGCAAATGCTCTACCGCATTAAACCAGGTTTTAAACTTGCCGTGTAACGACTCACGCTGCCAGGCACTGAGCTGAGCGGGCAGGGTATCTAACCATGGGCTTAACGGTCCTTTGGCAATCAGCCGGTAAAAATCGCCAAATTCAATCATTGCGCCTCTCCTGCTTTCAGGGCGATCAGTGAACCAAAGTTAAAGCATTGAAACCAGACTTCTGCGTGTTCAAAACCCGCCTGATGCAAGCGTTGTTTATGGGTTTCAACCGAGTCGGTTAACATGACGTTCTCCAGCATGCTGCGTTTCTGACTGATTTCCAGTTCGCTATAGCCATTAGCGCGCTTAAAATCGAGGTGCATATTGAACAGTAATTCGCCAATATCGTTATCTTCAAAATTGAATTTTTCGGATAACACCAGAGCACCTCCCGGGCGTAACCCTTGGTACACTTGGTTAAGTAGCCGCTGGCGATCTGCCGGTTCAAGGAATTGTAGAGTGAAGTTAAGCACCACCATGGAGGCATTTTCCAGCCGAATATCCAGAATATCGGACTCCACAACCTCCACCGGCGTTTCTGCCCGGAAAGCATCAAGATGGCGGCGACAACGTTCGACCATTGCTGGCGAGTTATCCACGGCAATAATTTTGCAACCTTCAGCCTTAATATTACGGCGCATTGACAGGGTGGCCGCACCCAGCGAGCAGCCGAGATCATAAATCTGGCTGTGAGGCTGCACAAAACGTTCCGCCAACATGCCTATCATCGAAATAATATTGGAGTAACCAGGGACCGATCGCTGGATCATATCGGGGAACACTTCAGCAACTTTTTCGTCGAAGGTCCAGTCACCTAACTTGGCAATAGGGGCAGCAAATAGGCTGTCACGCAGTGGCTCGATAGCCTCAGCCGGATGGCGTTGTGCGTCGTTTTGAGATTGAGTGTCGCGATTTGGCATGACTGTCATTGGCATTAACAAGAAATTTAAGGCGCATATTATAACAGAAAACCAAACGCATTAGCGTGATAATGCGTGAGAAGAGAGCTGATAGACACAGATGAGCGTGAAGGCGGTAGTCAGCCGCCCAAACTAATAGAACTCCGGCGATGGGGACCTCGCAACGGAACAAGCGATAAGCCTATCAGGTCAGACTGAAAATCTGATCCCAAGGCAAGTAGTAAATATTAGCTATAACCATTAATACCAAAGAAACATAGGTGGCGCTCATCCCGGAGCGACGCCAGCGAATTTCGCGATGGCGTAAACCATAATAATGCAGCAGGCGGCCAACTATCAGCATTAATCCACAGATATGGATCATCCACGTTTCAGCACCGTTCATCTCCATCATAATGAGCAAAATGACAGCAATAGGGATATATTCTACGGCGTTCCCATGTACCCGGATAGCGGTTTGTAATTCATAAAAACCGCCGTCGCCATAAGCTACCCGGTACTGGTTTCTCAATTTAACCACATCAAATGAAAGCTTTATCAATAACAGTGCGCCCAACACGACATAAAGCGAGCTAACCATTTTCAACTCCATTGCCCAACCATAGACTGGCGGAATAATGATAACCGCCTGTTGGGTCACTGTCGCTAGAAAAATCGATGGATTGTCATTTCTTGAGGTTCAGTTTAGTGTTTGGAAAGATGAGCTTAAAACAACGTCACTTGTTCAGGCCAGTCAGGTGGGGTTACTAGCGTCGGTATGTGTGCTGCCAACTGTTGCCATAGCTTTTGCGCTTGCTGCGGCGAGTCGCTGTTATCTGGTGTGTGAATGAATAAATAAGGCTGATATTGCTGTTCCCACAGTGGCAGTCTTTGTAACCATGGCGAAAATAGAGCCAAATTATCATCTATTTGGTCGCCACCAATAAATCGCACCAAGGGGTGACTGCCAGTGACGACAGCATGAACAGGGAGGCGGGGTTTCTTGCTTTGTGCATCCCGTACGGCCGCAGTTGCTGGTTTGGCGGCATGAATAGCGCGGCTATCTAATATTACCCGATTGATTGACCGTTGGTGCAAACCTTGATTGAGCGCCAACTCAGCAGCACCTTTGGCAAAAAACTCAGGATGACGCACTTCGACCCCATAATTGAAGCCTGCGGGCAATTTATCGAGAAATTGCCACAAATGGTTCAACGCATTAGGCCCAAATGCGGCGGGCAACTGTAACCACAACTGGCCAATGCGTTCATGCAGTGGGGCCAAACAGTGATAAAAAGCCTGTAGATCTTGCTCACATTCGCGCAAAGCCGCCTGATGGCTAATCGTCGAGGGGAATTTAAAGCAAAAGCGGAAACTGTCCGGCGTCATATCACGCCAGCGCTGTACTATTTCCAGCCGTGGCAATGCATAAAACGTGGTATTCCCTTCAACACAATTAAAGTAGCGGCTATAGTCAGCTAAATCCTTGATACCCAGCCGGTTCCAGGTTGGGTGTTGCCATTGCGGCAGTCCGATATACATATTTTACCCTTCTTACTTGGCGCTACAGCGTTGTTAGCTGCACTCATTACTCGGCCCATCCATGGGCCTCACCTCTGCGAGGCCGCTGCAAGCAGCGTTCAAATCTGCTCCCGGCAAATTTGTCACCCGAATCACTGACTAATGTCAGCTCATCGAGATTAATGAGCCTCATACTGAGGCTCACCCTGCGGGCTAGCATAAATGCTGTTCAAATCGATTCCCGACCGATTTGTCATTCATTTGCTGCCTAGCTGTAACACCAATTAATTTGGGTAAACTTTTCTTAGTTGGTACTACTGCGTTGTTAGCTGCGCTGACGTTATAGCGTTACGCGTTAAGGGCCGCAAGAATTTCGCTACTGCTGCGCACGCGGGATATCCGCGGGAAAATATGTGTAAATGCGAACTGCTGCATCTCGCTGCTCGCCGTACTGCAACCATCTTCGGCAATCACCAACTCATAACCGTGCTCCCAAGCGGCACGAGCCGTTGATTCCACACCGATATTGGTGGCAATCCCCGCCAATACGATGGTCTTTATGCCGCGTCGGCGCAATTGTAAATCCAAATCTGTGCCACAAAATGCGCCCCACTGGTGTTTAGTAATTTTGATATCTTGATCAGCCACCGCGAGTTGTTCGGGGAACGTCCACCATGAGTCTGGCAACCCACCCTCGGGGGCAGGGCTTGGCTGATCTACTGGCTGTTTTAGTGCCTCGGCGAAGGAGTCAGACCAACCCACTCGCACCAAAATCACCGGAGCACCCAGCAGGCGAAACTGCTTTGCCAATTGTGCGTTGGTGGCGATGACCTGTTCAGCCGTATAGGGGCCTTTGGCAAAAGGTAAGATCCCTTGTTGTAGGTCAATCAGTACCAGTGCGGTGGTTTTTGCATCAAGTTTCATTCTGTTACGCCTCAATATCATTATGCGAAAGTCTGGATGAGCGGTTCCACCTGCTGACCCGTTGTTGCTAGCATATGTTATCGGGCGGTCCTTGTGAGGGGATAAATTTGTTAAATGATGTGTTAAAACATCGCTGAAAGGGATTTTGTCATGCCTGAGCTGTGCGTTCGCTCTTATCTATACCATGAAATTCCTTTATAATGGCCCCCATTTTTCAAGACTCTTTAATCCAAAACACCTAAGAAAACAGTCGCACGGACAGTGCATAACGCGTGTGGCATCGGCTGAGTAAAAGGATATTGTATGCGTACTGAGTATTGCGGGCAGTTGAATCTGTCCCATGTGGGCCAAAGCGTTACACTTTGTGGTTGGGTTAACCGTCGTCGTGACCTCGGTGGTCTGATTTTTATTGATATGCGTGATCGCGAAGGCATCGTTCAGGTATTTTTCGATCCAGACCATAAAGCCGCTTTTGAACAGGCTTCAGAGTTGCGTAATGAGTTCTGTATCCAGATTACCGGCACCGTGCGCGCGCGCCCAGATAGCCAAATCAATAAAGATATGTCGACGGGTGAAGTGGAAATCTTTGCCAATGCGCTGAATATCATCAACCGTTCTGAGCCGTTGCCACTGGACTCTAATCAGACCAACAGTGAAGAACAGCGTCTGAAGTATCGCTATTTGGATTTGCGTCGCCCGGAAATGGCCGATCGCCTGAAAACCCGTGCAAAAATCACCAGCTTTGTCCGTCGCTTTATGGACAGCCATGGTTTCCTCGATATTGAAACCCCAATGCTGACCAAGGCAACGCCAGAAGGTGCGCGTGACTATCTGGTGCCAAGCCGGGTACACAAAGGCAAGTTCTATGCATTGCCACAATCACCACAACTGTTTAAACAGTTGCTGATGATGTCTGGCTTTGACCGCTATTATCAGATCGTAAAATGCTTCCGTGATGAAGATTTGCGTGCTGACCGCCAGCCTGAATTCACCCAAATCGATGTTGAAACCTCTTTCATGACCGCCGATCAAGTGCGCGAAGTGATGGAGAAACTGGTGCGTGAATTGTGGCAGGAAACCAACGGTGTCGAGCTGGGTGATTTCCCGGTGATGACTTTTGCTGAAGCTATGCGTCGTTTCGGTTCTGATAAACCAGACCTGCGTAACCCAATGGAATTGGTGGATGTTGCGGATCTGGTTAAAGACGTTGAGTTTAAAGTCTTCTCTGGCCCGGCAAATGATGTCAAAGGTCGTGTCGCTGCACTGCGTGTTCCCGGTGGCGCACAGGTTACCCGTAAGCAAATTGATGAGTACGGCCAGTTTGTCAGCATCTATGGCGCGAAAGGCTTGGCATGGTTGAAAGTCAATGACCGTACAGCCGGCGTTGAGGGTGTACAAAGCCCAATTGCGAAATTCCTCAGTGCAGAGGTGCTGGAAGCCATTCTGGCTCGCACTCAGGCTGAAAGCGGCGATATCCTGTTCTTTGGAGCCGATAGCAACAAAATCGTCACTGACGCGATGGGTGCATTGCGTCTGAAAGTAGGTCGTGATCTGGAACTGACCAAATTGGGAACATGGGCGCCGCTGTGGGTTGTTGACTTCCCGATGTTTGAAGATGATAGCGAAGGCGGCCTAACGGCGATGCATCATCCGTTTACTGCACCAAAAGAGATGAGCCCAGAGCAATTGGCTGCGGCACCGACTACGGCTATCGCCAATGCGTACGATATGGTGATTAACGGTTATGAAGTGGGTGGCGGTTCCGTGCGTATTCACCGTACCGAAATGCAGCAACAGGTGTTTGGTATTCTGGGTATCAATGAACACGAGCAACGTGAGAAATTTGGCTTCCTGCTGGACGCATTGAAATATGGCACACCACCACACGCAGGTCTGGCTTTCGGTCTGGATCGTCTGGTGATGCTGCTGACCGGTACTGATAACATTCGCGATGTCATTGCTTTCCCGAAAACCACTGCGGCGGCTTGTCTGATGACCGATGCGCCAAGCTTTGCTAATCCTGCTTCTCTGCAAGAGCTGTCAATCAGCGTAGTGGCGAAGAAAGGGGCAACAGACGTAGCGGAAGAAGAGAATCAGTAATGAATTATAAGCGCCCCGAATCAATACTGGCGGTGATCTACGCCAGATCCAGTGGTCGGGTGTTGATGTTGCAACGGCGTGATGATCCTGATTTCTGGCAGTCGGTGACCGGCAGTCTGGAAGAGGGGGAAGCGCCGCGGCAAACCGCACAGCGCGAAGTAAAGGAAGAAGTCGGCATTGATATACTGGGTGAAAACCTTGATCTACTCGACTGCCAGCGTTGTGTGGAATTTGAACTCTTTGTGCATTTGCGCCGTCGCTATGCGCCGGGTGTTACGCGGAATAAAGAACATTGGTTCTGTCTGGCGTTACCCGAAGAGCGGGATGTGGTTATCACCGAACATCTTGCCTACCAGTGGTTAGATGCTGCAGATGCCGCAGCATTAACTAAATCCTGGAGTAATCAGCAAGCGATTGAAGAGTATGTTCTTTATTCAAGCTAGTATTTTTGGAGATACTTATTTATGGCAGGTCATAGTAAATGGGCCAACACAAAACACCGCAAAGCGGCACAGGATGCTAAGCGCGGTAAGATTTTCACTAAAATTATCCGTGAGCTGGTGACTGCGGCACGTCTGGGTGGTGGTGATCCCGGTGCAAACCCACGTTTACGTGCGGCCATCGATAAAGCGCTATCGAATAATATGACGCGTGACACCCTGAACCGCGCAATTGCCCGTGGTGTTGGTGGTGACGAAGATAACAATATGGAAACTATTATTTACGAAGGCTACGGACCTGGCGGCACTGCCGTGATGGTTGAATGTCTGAGTGATAACCGTAACCGTACCGTATCTGAAGTCCGCCATGCATTCACTAAGACCGGCGGTAATTTGGGAACCGATGGTTCTGTTTCCTATCTGTTTACCAAAAAAGGCGTCATTTCTTACGCACCAGGTTTGGCTGAAGATACCGTGATGGATGCGGCATTGGAAGCGGGTGCCGATGATATCGTGGTATATGATGACGGTGCTATTGACGTGTTCACGGCTTGGGAGTCACTGGGCGCGGTGAAAGATGCTTTGGATGCAGCGGGTCTGGTGGCAGAAGGTGCTGAAGTTGCGTTGATTCCATCAACCAAAGCGGATTTGGATGCGGAAACCGCACCAAAACTGCTGCGTTTGATCGATATGCTGGAAGATTCTGATGATGTGCAAGAGGTTTACCATAACGGTGAAATCTCTGATGAAGTGGCGGCAACATTGTAAAACAGCGTCATCTCATCCGGTTGTTCAATGAGTTATGTCATTCTCTCTGGCCGCATTCTGTGGCCAGTGTTTTTAGAGGCCCCCCCGGTATTGCACAGGTACGGTGCCTTTGCTCATTAATGTTACTCAACATAGTATTAATGAGAAGCAATGCAGCGAATAAGGTAAAAAACTGGTATGGCGATCGTATTAGGCATCGATCCCGGTTCTCGTGTCACCGGTTATGGCGTTATTCGCCAGCAAGGCCGTCAGCTCACTTATCTGGGCAGCGGCTGTATCCGCACTGTTGTTGACGATATGCCTACTCGTCTGAAGCTAATTTATGCTGGTGTGACTGAAATTATCACTCAGTTCCAACCTGATTTTTTTGCTATTGAACAAGTGTTTATGGCGAAAAACCCGGATTCGGCGTTAAAGCTGGGGCAAGCACGTGGCGCTGCAATTGTTGCTGCGGTAAACCTGAATTTACCGGTTTCTGAATATGCAGCCCGTCAGGTAAAGCAAACTGTGGTGGGAACCGGGGCGGCAGAAAAAAGTCAGGTTCAACATATGGTGCGTTCACTGTTAAAACTGCCAGCGAATCCCCAGGCCGATGCGGCCGATGCATTAGCTATTGCGATAACCCATTGCCATCTTAGTCAAAATACCTTGCGATTGGGCAATGACCAAATGACATTGGCGCGTGGCAGAATTCGCTAACCTATTACCAGACGCGAACAGGTTAACAGTTATTGTTGGCTGGATATCCATCCAGCCTTTTTTATGCTATAAACAGCCATTATGTTTATACCCGACCGCGGGTAAACGAGGAGAGAGTCAACGTGATAGGGCGCCTCAGAGGTATCATTCTGGAAAAACAGCCACCGCTGGTGCTGTTGGAAACAAACGGTGTTGGCTATGAAGTCCAATTACCAATGACCTGCTTTTATGAGCTGCCGGACTTGGGGCAGGAAGCCATTATCTTTACCCAATTTATCGTGCGTGAAGATGCTCAGCTTTTGTATGGCTTTAATGATAAGCAGGAGCGGGCGCTGTTTCGCGAACTGATTAAAGTTAACGGTGTTGGGCCTAAACTGGCGCTGGCCATTCTCTCCGGCATGTCTGCGCAGCAATTTGTGGCCGCGGTTGAACGGGAAGACATTACCACTTTGGTTAAATTACCCGGTGTCGGCAAGAAGACGGCCGAACGGCTGGTGGTGGAAATGAAAGACCGCTTTAAAGGTCTGAATGGCGATCTGTTCAATAATACCGGCGATATTCAGTTACCCGCCAGTTCATCGCAAACATCGGATGCCGATATTGAGGCGGAAGCTGCTTCGGCACTGGTTGCTTTGGGCTATAAACCACAGGAAGCCAGCCGTTTGGTGAGCAAAATTGCTAAACCGGGTGCTGACTGTGAAACCCTGATCCGCGACGCTCTGCGTTCCGCATTATAGAGTGAGTCATACAGGATGATTGAAGCAGACCGCCTGATATCGGCAGGTATTATCAGTGATGAAGAGAGCATTGATCGGGCTATCCGACCAAAGCTATTGGCTGAATATGTCGGGCAGCCCCACGTCCGCGAGCAAATGGAAATCTTCATTCAGGCGGCAAAACAGCGTGGCGACGCGCTTGATCATGTCCTGATTTTCGGCCCGCCAGGGCTGGGTAAAACCACATTGGCAAATATTGTTGCTAATGAGATGGGGGTGAACCTGCGAACTACCTCCGGCCCGGTCTTGGAAAAGGCCGGTGACTTAGCGGCGATGCTGACCAATCTTGAGCCACACGATGTCCTGTTTATTGATGAAATCCATCGATTATCGCCGGTTGTAGAGGAGATCCTCTATCCGGCAATGGAAGATTATCAATTGGATATCATGATTGGTGAAGGCCCCGCTGCCCGTTCAATCAAACTTGATCTGCCGCCATTTACCCTGATTGGTGCCACCACTCGCGCCGGTTCATTGACCTCTCCACTGCGTGACAGGTTTGGTATTGTGCAACGCCTGGAGTTTTATCAGGTGGCAGATTTAGAACATATTGTCGCGCGCAGTGCCAAGTGTATGGGGTTGGAACTGACGCCAGAAGGGGCTCATCAACTGGCGCGTCGTTCAAGAGGGACGCCACGTATCACTAACCGTCTGCTGCGCCGGGTGCGAGATTTTGCTGAAGTCAGAGCCGATGGCGCGATTAACGGCGATGTGGCGATGAAAGCGCTAGATATGCTTAATGTCGATGCCGAAGGGTTTGACTTTATGGACCGTAAGCTGTTGCTCGCCGTGATTGACAAGTTTATGGGCGGTCCGGTCGGGCTGGATAACTTGGCCGCCGCGATTGGCGAAGAGCGGGAAACGATTGAAGACGTGCTGGAACCTTATTTGATCCAACAAGGTTTTATTCAACGCACACCACGTGGGCGAATTGCCACCAATCATGCCTACAAACATTTTGGGATTACCCGCGAAGAGTAAATTTTTTGATGCAGGGCTGAGCCAATGCCAGCCCTGATGGAGTGATAGTCAGGCGGTTGCTTGTTCGCCGACAGGTATGTTAATCATTCGATTAAGCCATGGAATGAGTAGCGCCATAACCAATGCAATGGCCAGGGTGGTGATACCAATTTTGCCAAAAACATCGGTATAGATAGGCAGTGTTTCGAGTGGGTCTGTTATCCCTTCAGGTGTCGCGGTAAAGGTGGCAACATAACCGCCAATCAGGAACGATGCGGCTTGCGTCAGGAACCACATCCCCAGAATAAAGCCCATCAGATATTGCGGTACCAGTGCCGCCACCATCGCTAAACCTAAAGCACTGATCATCAATTCCCCCAGGCTCTGGAATAAGTAAACCAGAACGATAAACCAAGGTGATGTCAGACCTTGTGCATCAGCAAACCACATCCCCGCGGCGGCCGCTGTCAGAAAACCCAGTGAACATAAAAACATACCTAAAGTAAATTTGGCCGGCATCGATAAGTCACGGTTTTTACTGCCCAGGCGGGTATAAATTGAGGCTAAAATCGGGCTGGCCACCACTACCCAGAATGGATTTAGTGCCTGGAAACTCACCGGATTGATAGTGAAACCAAGAATTTCATGATGAACATTATTGATGGCGAAGAAGTTGAGTGACGTTGGCATCTGTGCATACAGCACGTAGAAGACGATAGCTTCAATCATCAGAATAAAAGCGACATACATTTTATTGCGGCCTAATTTATCCTGCTTAAATGCTTCTTTGAAAAAGATAAATACCACAATCAACGATAAGACGATCAGCACCAGATTGGCAATCACCACATGGTTCATTAACCAAGCGCAGAGACATATCATCACCGCACTACCAGCCAGTACCAGTAGCAAGTTTCGCCAATTTAACGGTTTAGCATCAGGCTCGGAACCGATATGACTCACCATATGGCGGCAGCAGAAATAGACCAACAAAGCAAAAATCAAACCAATACCGCACAAATAATAGGTCACGGTATAACCGAAGCGTTCGGCAATAACCGGAGCCAATGACAGTGAAATTAGGGAGCCGATATTGATCGACATGTAAAACAAGGTGAAGGCCCCATCAAGGCGTGGATCTTTGGGGGGATAGCATTTTGATAATAGGCTAGCCGGATTAGCTTTAAACAAACCATTACCGACAGCAATGGTCCCCAAAGCAAAGAAGATTAGATTTGGGTTATACAGTGATAAACCGGTAGCAAAGTATCCGAGAGCCAGCACGATAGCGCCTAATACCATGGTGCGTTTAGTGCCTAATAAATGGTCGCCGACATATCCACCAATCGAAATCAGGCCATAAACCAAAGCGGCAAAAGCCCCAAAAGTGACAAACGCTTGTTCCTGTGAAAACCCTAACTGCTTCACGAAGAAAACAGCAAGAATACCTTGAACACCGTAATAACCGAACCTCTCCCATAGTTCGACAAAGAAAATCATGAAGAATGGTTTGGGTTGCTGAAGTAAACCAGTGGGTGTGGATCTATCCATGAGAGCCGCCTCTGCGGAATAATCATTCTGCGTAAATTGTGAGCATACAAGCCCATGCAGAAATGAAAGATGTATCTGCATAACCATTATATTGCTCATTGATTTGAGTGATAGGCAGGGTATTACACTGCAATTTTATTGTATTTGTGGTTGATCACACTAATTAAAATATAAAATACAGAATTGATGATTGTTGGAATGTTTAGCAATAGACGCTAATCGTGAACGAGGTTATTGCTATTAGTGGCGGGAGTTAATGGTTTGACAACATTAATGGTAAGGGTGGATAGGGGGGTTATTACTCTAAACCCCCCTTTAATCGAGCAATTATCCACGCGCCTTTTGTGACAGGCTAAGTACAAACATGACCGCCGCACAAAGTACTACTGAAGGCCCGGCGGGGGTGTCATAGAAAGCAGAGAATGTCAGACCACCGGTCACGGCAACAATACCAATACCGATGGCAATTCCAGCCATCTGTTCGGGGGTTCGGGCAAAACGACGAGCTGCCGCGGCAGGAATGATTAGCAGTGAGGTGATAATCAGCGCGCCAACAAACTTCATCGACAGCCCGATAGTCAGTGCGGTGACCAGCATTAGCAACATCCGTACCCGTTCCAGGTTGACCCCATCAACATGAGCCAGCTCCGGGCTAACCGTCATTGACAGCAGTGCCCGCCATTGCCAGCACAGCACTGCTAACACCACAATAACACCTACGGCAATCAACCAGATATCACTCAGTGTTACGGAAAGCAGATCACCAAACAGATAGGCCATTAAATCGACCCGGACATTATGCATCAGACTCACGACCACCAGGCCCAGTGATAATGCGCTGTGAGCCATGATCCCCAGTAGCGTATCGACTGCTAACTGTGGGCGACGTTCTAACCACACCAGAATCACGGCTAATACCATGGTCATTACAATCACGGCATAAAACGGATTCACATTTAGCAGTAAACCAAAAGCCACACCCAGTAAGGAGGCATGGGCCAGAGTATCACCAAAATAGGACATTCGACGCCAAACGACGAACGACCCCAGCGGGCCGGCCGCTGTTGCCAATAATACTCCTGCTAGCCAGCCAGGTAGCAATAATTCAATCATGCCTCACGACTCCCGCTGTTCTTCAAAATAATCTTTCCGTGCAAATCGTGTCGATGATTATGGTGGTGGCGATAAACCGCTAGCTGCTCAGCGCCACGATTGCCAAACATGGCAATAAATTCAGGATGAGTGGAAACCACCTCTGGTGCGCCAGAACAGCAGATATGTTGGTTAAGGCATAATACTTCATCAGTTTTGGCCATCACTAAATGCAAGTCATGGGAAACCATCATAACAGCACAGCCTAACTCTTTACGCAGTTGCTCGATTAAGTCGTATAGCGCTAATTGCCCATTAACATCAATACCTTGCGTTGGTTCATCCAGTACCAGTAACTGCGGTTTGTTCAGTAATGCACGGGCTAACAGCACGCGTTGGTTCTCACCACCAGACAGCCTTTGCATGGGTTGGTCTAATAAATGTGCTGCATGCACACGCTTGAGTGCCGGCAGGATATCCGCCTTTTTGACACCCGGTTTCAAACGCATAAAACGGCTTACAGTGAGCGGTAATGTGGCATCCAAATGGAGTTTTTGCGGAACATAACCGATGCGTAAGCCCGGCTGACGGACAAGCGTGCCGCTGGTGGGAGGAATCAGCCCCAGTACCACGCGAACCAGCGTCGATTTACCGGCACCATTTGGCCCAAGCAGGGTGAGAATTCTTCCCGGTCGCAGTGAAAGGGAGATATCGTTCAGTACCCGCCGACTACCAAAAGTGACGGATATATTATGTAGAGTTACCAATGTGGACATTATGATTACGTTTGCAGAACCGAGTGAATGTTATAATATTACGCTTTACCCAACAAAACGTCGAGAATTCGTATTATGTTACATAAAAAAAAATGGCTAAAGTGGGCAATGCTAGCCAGCGCAATTTTAATTGCCAACCCATTTAATATTGCCTCAGCGGCGGTCGTTACATCAGTACGGCCATTAGGTTTTATTGCCTCTGCCATTGCCGATGGGGTGTTACCAACGGAAGTATTATTGCCCGATGGTGCATCGCCACACGATTATGCGCTTCGTCCGTCGGATGTCCAGCGGTTACGCAGTGCCGAGCTGGTTATTTGGGTCGGACCAGAAATGGAAGCATTTTTAACAAAACCATTGACACAAGTTGCTGATAATAAAAAGATTGCACTGGCTGAGTTACCTTCAGTTACACCTTTATTGATCAAAGGTGACGAACATGATGAACATGAAGGTGAAACCGCAGGGCATGACCATGATCATGCTGAAGATAATCACAGTGACGAGCACCATCATGGCGAGAACAACATGCATATTTGGTTGTCGCCAACGATTGCGAAACAATCTGCAATCGCTATTCACGACAGATTATTGGAACTTATGCCACAAAATAAGGACAAATTAGATGCAAACCTGCGCCGATTCGAGGATCAACTAGCGCAAAACGAAAAAAATATTGCTACTATGTTGAAGCCTGCCCAAGGTAAGGGATATTTCGTCTTTCATGATGCCTATGGCTACTTTGAAAAACACTTTGGCTTGAGCCCGTTAGGGTATTTTACAGTCAATCCCGAAATACAGCCTGGTGCGCAGCGTTTACATCAAATTCGAACACAGTTGGTTGAGCATAAAGCGATATGCGTTTTTGCTGAGCCACAATTCAGGCCGGCCGTCATTAATGCCGTTGCTAAAGGAACAAATGTGCGTTCAGGCACCTTGGATCCCTTGGGCAGCGGCATCGTATTAGGCAAGGACAGCTATGTGAACTTTTTGTCTCAGTTGTCGAACCAATACGTGAGCTGCCTGAAGTAAGATTAAAAGGATACTCATAAGTGCAGCAGATAGTCCGAACTATCACCTTGGCGTATAACAATCTCCCTCGACCCCACCGTATTATGCTGGGGTCGTTGACTGTAATGACTCTGGCCGTAGCTGTTTGGCGGCCTTTTGTTTATCACCCCGAGCATGAACCTGTCGCTAAGAGCGTGGTATTAGATACCAGCCAAACCCGCATTTTATTACCTGAAGCCAGCGAACCCATCGATCAGCCCACGCCTGATGATGAAATTCCGCAAGATGAGCTAGATGCCAAAGATGTCAGTGAAACCGGTGTTCATGAGTATGTGGTTTCAACTGGGGATACCCTAAGCAGTATTCTTACCCAGTACGGCATCGATATCTCTGATGTGTCGCTGTTGGCGACGCAAAACCGTGATCTGCGTAATTTGAAGATAGGGCAGCAAATCTCTTGGACCGTCAATGATACCGGTGATTTACAGCGCCTGACTTGGGAAGTTTCTCGTCGTGAAACGCGGACTTATGACCGTGTTGGCAATAATTTCAAAGAGACCAAAGAGCTACAAAAAGGTGAGTGGAGCAACAAGGTTCTGACGGGGCGCCTTGATGGCAGCTTTGTCACCAGCGCCAGGAAGGCGGGCTTGACGGCTTCCGAGATTCGCGCGGTCACTAAAGCATTACAGTGGCAGCTTGACTTCGCTAAACTGCGTAAAGGTGATCAATTCTCGGTTTTGATGTCACGTGAAATTCTTGATGGTCGCAGTGAGCAAAGCCAACTGGTCGGGGTGCGTATGCGTTCCGGTGGTAAGGATTACTACGCTATCCGTGCCGATGACGGTAAATTTTATGACCGGCTTGGTTCTGGCCTGGCCCGTGGTTTCATGCGTTTCCCTACCATGAAGCAATTCCGGGTGTCGTCAAACTTTAACCCACGCCGCCTAAACCCGGTAACCGGGCGTATTGCCCCGCATAAAGGTGTGGATTTCTCTATGCCTGTCGGGACGCCAGTACTCGCCGTCGGTGATGGGGAAGTCGTGATCGCAAAACGCAGTGGGGCGGCGGGTAACTATGTTGCTATCCGCCATGGTCGCCAATACACCACCCGTTATATGCATCTGAAAAAGTTGTTGGTCAAGCCAGGTCAAAAAGTAAAACGTGGTGATCGTATCGCATTGTCAGGTAATACTGGCCGCTCTACTGGTCCTCATTTGCACTATGAATTCTGGATGAATCAGCAAGCCGTTAATCCATTAACAGCTAAATTACCGCGCTCAGAAGGCTTGAGTGGTAAAGACCGCAGTGACTATCTGGCTATCGCCAAGCAGGTCATTCCGCAGTTACAACTGGATTAACCACTATCCAGTAACCACTATCTACCGGAGTGTTATACCCAGACCGTGGAGTTGCAGGGGGCAGCAAACCTACCAATCCCAATGAACTTAGGTTAAGTGATTCGGGTGAGTGGGAGTAGCTAGCAACCCTGCGGCTTCAAGGATGAAAGGTATACTATTATTAGCCCACAGAATTCCAAGAGTTCCCCCATGCATAAAGATAAAAATGACGCCGCTGGCTTTATTCCGGTATTTAAGAAATCTTTCCTCCACCCACGGTTTTGGGGGGTATGGTTGGGGGCCGGTTCTATGGCTGCGATGGCTTATGTGCCACCGAAATTCCGCGATCCTTTGTTAGCAGGGATTGGCCGTCTGGCGGGCAAGTTTGCCAAGAGCGCCCGTCGTCGCGCGCGGATTAATCTTCTTTATTGTATGCCAGAGCTGCCAGAAGCTGAGCGCGAACATATCATTGACCAGATGTTTGCCACTGCGGCGCAACCGTTGATGATGATGGCAGAACTGTGCTTTCGTGAACCGAAGAAAGTACTCTCTCGGGTTCATTGGCACGGTTTGGAGATTCTTGACGAGTTGCAGCAGCAGCAGCGTAATGTCATTTTGTTGGTGCCACATGCCTGGTCGATCGATATACCGGCAATGCTGCTCGCAGAACAGGGCAAACCGGTTGCCGGTATGTTCCATCATCAGCGCAATCCGCTAGTTGATTATTTATGGAATAGTGCCCGTTTGCGGTTTGGTGGGCGAATTCATGCGCGTGAAAGTGGCATCAAGCCATTTATCAGTTCAGTGCGCCAGGGGTTCTGGGGCTACTATTTGCCGGATGAAGATTATGGCCCTGAGCAAAGTGAATTTGTTGATTTCTTTGCCACCTATAAGGCGACCTTGCCAGCAGTAGGGCGTTTGATGAAAGTATGTCGTGCGGCAATCGTACCGATGTTCCCAGTCTATAATTATCGCGAACACCGCCTTGATATCTATATTCGTCCACCGATGGATGATTTGGCTGATGCTGATGACGCCTATATTGCCCGCCGTATGAATGAAGAAGTTGAGTTGTTGGTCAAACCCAACCCGGAGCAATATACCTGGATTCTTAAGTTGTTGAAAACCCGTAAAGAGGGTGAGATAGAGCCTTATGTTCGTAAGGATATTTAACCGTCGCTATCGTGATTAAACATAAAAAAAGCCCGCACATTTTAGTCGCGGGCTTTTGCATTTATTGGCTACAATAAACTATTCAACACGTAGGATGCGGCTGGTATTGGTCGTACCAATAGTCCCCATCACATCGCCCTGCGTTACAATAACCAGATCACCTGAGACCAGGAAACCTTTATCTTTCAGTCGGCTGACAGCTTCACTGGCCGCCAGAACACCATCAGTATGGGTATCACAATAAACTGGCGTGACACCACGGTAGATTGCCGTCAGATTTAAAGTATGGTCATGACGCGACATCGCAAAGATAGGCAAACCGGAGCTGATACGGGACATCATCAGTGCCGTACGGCCAGATTCGGTCATGGCGATAATGGCAGTGATACCTTTCAGGTGGTTTGCTGCATACATGGTCGACATCGCGATAGCTTCTTCGACATTGTCGAATTGCACATCAAGGCGGTGTTTAGACACATTGATACTTGGGATCTTCTCTGCACCCAGACAAACTCGTGCCATAGCAGCAACCGTTTCTGCTGGATACTGACCGGCAGCGGTTTCTGCTGACAACATAACAGCGTCAGTACCATCTAGCACGGCGTTAGCAACGTCCATCACTTCCGCACGGGTTGGCATCGGGTTGGTTATCATTGACTCCATCATTTGAGTCGCGGTGATAACCGCACGGTTAAGCTGACGAGCACGGCGGATCAGTTTCTTCTGAATTCCCACCAGCTCTGGGTCACCAATTTCCACCCCCAAATCACCACGGGCAACCATCACCACATCAGAGGCCAGGATGATATCATCCATAGCTTCATCGGTTGCGACCGCCTCAGCACGCTCAACTTTCGCCACGATTTGTGCATTACAGCCAGCATCACGCGCCAAACGGCGGGCATAATGCAAATCTTCGCCAGTCCGTGGGAACGAAACAGCCAGGAAGTCCACCCCGATTTTAGCGGCGGTAATAATATCGGCTTTGTCTTTTTCTGTCAGCGCTTCTGCCGACAGACCGCCACCGAGCTTATTAATGCCCTTATTATTGGAGAGAGGGCCACCGACAGTAACTTCGGTGAACACTTTCATGCCCTGGACTTCAATGACTTTTAATTGTACCCGGCCATCATCCAGCAGCAAAATATCACCAGGAACCACATCAGCGGGTAGGCCTTTGTAATCGATACCGACTTTGTCTTTATCACCTTCGCCTTTTGCCATATTGGCATCGAGCAAGAATTTATCATGTACGTTAAGGAATACTTTGCCTTCCTTAAAAGTAGATACCCGGATTTTAGGACCTTGCAAATCGCCAAGAATAGCAACATGGCGCCCTAATCTTGCAGCGATCTCACGGACTTTATTGGCCCGCAACACATGATCTTCGGCGCTACCATGGGAAAAATTCAGGCGGACTACGTTAGCACCAGCAGCAATAATCTTTTCCAGATTATTGTCGCGGTCGGTAGCCGGCCCCAGTGTAGTAACAATCTTGGTCCTTCTGAGCCGTCTGGACATCTCTTACTCCGTTGACTGATGAAGCATGGTGTTGTTAAAACAGCGGATAATGAATCCGATAGTAAAATGTAATTAAGATCAAATTTTACGACGACATGCGATACGATAACCCTGTTTTACCACACAGCGCCATGCATGTTATCCGCTTGCGGATGTAAAACGATTGATGCAAAAATGGCCCCATCCGGCACCACCAATACATCAATGACAACATTACAAAAGCGAGCTATTTACCCCTTATCGGGTTTGGTAACGTTTACCGCCGCCATACAAGGACTATTTTCCAATAATACGTCAAATTATTACTCGAGAAGATGCGCTAACACAACACAAAGCGACTTCTGCCCTTGGCGTTATTCACCGCTGTTGACGCGCGGTGAACCTTTATCAAAGCGCGATTCTTTCAAGGCGTCTTTCACTCGTTTCAGGTTATCCCTGAATTTTGCTCCACGCCGTAGGGTAAACCCGGTTGCCAGCACATCAATTAATGTCAATTGAGCAATACGGGAGACCATCGGCATGTACATATCAGTATCTTCCGGCACATCCAGCAGCAGTGATAGTGTTGCTTCATTTGCCAGCGGTGTATCGCGCGAGGTGATAGCAATCACTGTGGCATCGTTTTCACGGGCTAAGTGGGCCAACTCGACCAGGTTTTTCGTCCGGCCAGTGTGAGAGATCAATACCACCACATCACCCTCACTGGAATTCATACAACTCATACGTTGCATAACGATGTCATCGAAATAAATTACCGGAATATTGAAACGGAAAAATTTATTCATCGCATCGTGGGCAACCGCGGCAGAGGCGCCAAGGCCAAAGAACGAAATTTTCTTCGCCTGAGTCAGTAAATCTACTGCCCGATTAATGGCCGCAATATCTAAATTGTTTTTCGCCATATCCAAGCTGGCCATGGTCGATTCGAAAATTTTTGTCGTGTAAGCGGCTACACTATCATCTTCTTCAACATTGCGGTTCACATAAGGTGTGCCATTTGCCAGACTTTGCGCCAAATGCAGTTTAAAATCAGGGAAACCTTTGGTGTCCAGTCGGCGGCAAAAACGGTTAACCGTCGGTTCGCTAACGTTCGCCATTTTGGCCAGTGTCGCGATACTTGAATGGATGGCAGTTTGTGGGGAGGCGAGGATCACCTCAGCGACTTTCCTTTCTGATTTGCTCAGGAGGTCCAGACTATTTTGGATATTTTCCAGCGTATTCATATATCGAGAGTCACCCATGGGTTTTACCGATTTCATTTAAAGGAGAAATCTATGCCGGTTTAATGAAAATATACTACGAGCTGGGACCCGTTGGCAGTGGCATAGGGTGGGAAGTAAGGTTTTTTCACCAGAATATGACCTGTGTCTAATTTTCATAATGGTAAATAGTTGTCAAAAACGTCATAAAATTACATTTTAAAGTTGCACGGCCTTATTTGGCGTGGCCTGGCACTCTGATGGATGTTTTTTAACCTTTTTTGCTCTGCTTTTATCTGGGTTTACTGGCTATAGTCAAAGAGAGTACATTAGTAATGTAAGAAAATTACAAATATCCTGCAACGAGGAGAATAACATGGCGGTAACTAATACAGCCCAGGCAGCCCAGGCGTGTGATCTGGTGATTTTCGGCGCTAAGGGAGACTTGGCTCGCCGGAAACTGCTGCCTTCCCTTTACCAATTAGAGAAAGCGGGTCACATCCACCCAGATACTCGCATCATCGGCGTAGGCCGTGCCGAGTGGGACAAAGACGCGTACACAGCCGTGGTAAAGGAAGCCCTCGATACCTTTATGAAAGAGAAGATGGATGATGAATTGTGGCAAAAGCTCAGTTCTCGTCTCGACTTCTGTAATTTGGATGTCAATGACAGCAAACACTTTGCCAAATTGGGCAAGATGCTGGATCAAAAAAATCGTACCACCATTAACTACTTTGCCATGCCACCCAATACGTTTGGTGCAATTTGTAAAGGATTGGGCGAAGCAAGGCTGAATAAAGAGCCTGCTCGTGTGGTAATGGAAAAACCGTTAGGGAAGGATCTGGCCTCTTCTCGGGTGATTAACGATCAAGTGGCAGAATATTTCAACGAGTGTCAGGTTTACCGTATCGACCACTATTTAGGTAAAGAGACGGTACTGAACCTGTTGGCTCTGCGTTTTGCTAACTCACTGTTTGCTTCTAACTGGGATAATCGCACTATTGACCATGTGCAGATCACGGTTGCCGAAGAGGTCGGGATTGAAGGGCGCTGGGGCTATTTTGATCAGGCCGGCCAGATGCGTGACATGATCCAGAACCATCTGCTGCAAATCCTGACCATGATTGCCATGTCACCGCCAGCAGATCTCAGTACTGACCGTATTCGTGATGAAAAAGTGAAAGTACTGCGATCATTGCGCCGTATCGACCACACCAATGTGCGGGAAACCACAGTGCGTGGTCAGTATACCGCCGGTTTTGTCCAGGGTAATAAAGTACCCGGCTATCTGGAAGAGGAAGGGGCGAATAAGAACAGCAACACTGAAACGTTTGTTTCTATCCGTGTCGATATTGATGACTGGCGTTGGGCTGGGGTGCCGTTCTATCTGAGAACCGGCAAACGCCTGCCAACAAAATGTTCTGAAGTGGTGGTTTACTTTAAAAACCCGGCACTGAATCTGTTCCGCGAGTCTTATCAGCAATTGCCTCAAAACAAGCTGACGATCCGCTTGCAACCGGATGAAGGTATCGAGATTGAAGTGCTGAATAAAGTGCCAGGTCTGGAGCATAAACACCGTCTGCAAACCACCAAGCTGGACCTCAGCTTCTCCAAAACCTTTAACGAGCAGCATATTGCTGATGCCTACGAACGTCTGTTGCTGGAGACCATGCGTGGTATTCAGGCACTGTTTGTGCGCCGCGATGAGGTTGAGGAAGCGTGGAAATGGGTCGATTCCATTATGGATGCATGGGCGGCTGACAATGACGCACCTAAGCCATATCAATCTGGAACCTGGGGGCCGGTGGCATCCGTTGCCATGATTACCCGCGACGGTCGTTCATGGAACGAGTTCGAATAAATATCCGTCATACTTCAAGCTGCATGTGTGTTGGCCGCCTTTGTTACTCGGCCCGTCCATGGGCCTCGCTTGTGCGAGGCCGCTGCAAACAGCGTTCAAATCTGCTCCCGGCAGATTAGTTACCCCAGTCACTTACTTGTGTAAGCTCCTGGGGACTTGCTTAGTTGCCGCCTTCATGCAACTCGAATTGTTTAGGATATAAATTATTTATTATTCGATAACAGCGCCTCACTTAGGCGCAATAATAAAGAGTCGTTAGCTGGCTCGCATTGTGATTCTTTATGGCAGGCAGAAGCAGGAATGCATGTTCTGCCTGCCATATTTCAACTGGCACCCTCGGGTGAGTACATGCCAATCGGCATAAGTGGAGATAACAACTGATGAAAAGCTGGAAAACGAGCGCAGAACAGATCATGACCGCAGGCCCCGTGGTCCCGGTGATTGTGATTAATAAGCTCGAGCAGGCGGTACCGTTGGCAAAAGCCCTGGTGGCTGGCGGTGTTCGGGTGCTGGAAGTGACGTTGCGCACCCCTTGTGCTGTTGAGGCTATCCGTGCTATCGCAAAAGAAGTTCCTGAGGCGATTGTCGGCGCAGGTACTGTGCTCAATCCACAGCAGTTGGCTGATGTGGTTGAGGCTGGCGCGCAATTTGCTATCAGCCCAGGGCTGACTGATGAATTACTTAAGGCAGCCACTGAAGGCTCAATCCCATTAATTCCTGGGATCAGTACCGTTTCAGAACTGATGCTGGGTATGAGTTATGGCCTGCGTGAGTTTAAATTCTTCCCGGCAGAAGCTAACGGTGGTGTTAAAGCATTGCAAGCCATCGGCGGCCCATTCTCGCAAGTGCGTTTCTGCCCAACCGGCGGCATTACCCCGAATAACTACCGTGATTACCTGGCGCTGAAAAGCGTATTGTGTATTGGCGGTTCATGGTTGGTTCCGGCAGATGCGCTGGAAAAAGGGGACTACGCTCGTATTACTGAATTAGCCAAACAAGCCGTGGCGGGTGCAACAGCATAAGCTGTTCTAACCTCCTGAACTGACGAGATAATTCGCATAATCTCGTCAAACTATAAACCTCTGCCATGCAGGGGTTTTGTTTTTTTAAAACCACT
>NZ_JAZGQE010000540.1:0-339 GCF_048593885.1 Yersinia sp. 1252 StPb PI
GAAAAATAAGCAGTTGTCATTTTAGTTTCCTATTGCGAATACAAATGCTGAAAAGGCACCCGCTACACCATTAGCGCGTAAGTGAAAGTTGGTCAGAGTTTTCGGCGTGGGGTCTGAAATGTTGTTGAACGAGATAGTCGGAAAATCCGTACCTGCGACGCCAAAGCGGTGAAATATCCCCCACACGCCCAAGCGCGAATTTGGAAATGGCGTCGGGTAAATCCATGGGGCATCGCCGCTGGCCCCTGACGTTACCAGACCCCATTGCACAATCAGCCCGCCAGGAACATCAGGGATTCGAATATAGTCATTCGCTGTGAAAGTCCGTTTGTTAAATAG
>NZ_JAZGQE010000541.1:0-336 GCF_048593885.1 Yersinia sp. 1252 StPb PI
CTTCACAAAAGGTTGAATTATGACCAAAGTTTACGCGGCGTAAACTTATGCATTTGATTTTAAGCGGTCGAGAGTTTACGCAGCGTAAACTCATTGCAGGTAATGTGTGTTGGCATGTTGTAAATAAATCAAGAAGGATTACCTATGAATTTTGATGGAGTAGAGTTCTTAAGATGGGTGTACGAAAATGCTTATCCGGGACTAACTTATTCTTTTCTGTTGATACTTGCCGTATTGCTACAGTTTACTTTTAGCGGTCACGTAACAAAGAAAACCGACTTAAGTGTTATGGATCACATCATCAGTTATTTGCGCGTTAAACTTTTAGTTCTCTAC
>NZ_JAZGQE010000542.1:0-334 GCF_048593885.1 Yersinia sp. 1252 StPb PI
ATATCCTTACCCCATGAACAAGAATCAATTGATATAGCCATCCCTCGCATGACCATATCTTTCCTGACTTTTATATTATCAATGATAATTCCATTATCTTTATAACCTATTTCCTGGAGGTTTTTTACGATCAAACGATAGAATGCACTCTCATAAAAACCGTGATCCTGTGCTAGCAATACATTAGATAGGTTAGTGTTTATATCTTTTGAAAACCAAATTCTCATCGACTCCTTAAGTGTGAACTCAGTAATATTGGCATCATGTTTTTTTTTCGCTGTAGAGACATGAATGTCGCTTCCTAGAAGGCGTTCTTTCTCATTTTTTATATTTA
>NZ_JAZGQE010000543.1:0-332 GCF_048593885.1 Yersinia sp. 1252 StPb PI
TATTGTTATTAATATAGGGCACAGGGTTGGTTTAAAATAAAGGCATTATTTATGCTTAACCGCTTATCAAGTGCACAATATCAATCTCAGGCTACTGTTTATAGTGATAATATTAAGGTGGAGAAAAGGAATGCCAGTTTTAATGCTAATCAGAGATTAAAGTCATTGCGGGAATTCATTAAATATTTCAATGAAGTGGGGAGTTTGCAGTAAAAACGAAATGAAACAATTATATAGGCTATATAGTTGTACTTAACTTGTCTTTTCAATCAGTAGGATGTTGCTCAATCCCCCAAAGATATTAAAGAGCTAACAGTTATAGCCGATAATAT
>NZ_JAZGQE010000544.1:0-329 GCF_048593885.1 Yersinia sp. 1252 StPb PI
GGTAATCCCTGATTGGCGGTCACGGTTAAGCGGTTTTTTGCCCGGTAGATACTGTTGGCGTCATAGCCCTGACGTTCGGCATCAAGGGTTTGCATCGCCGTGGCGAAATCGAGATAGCCCTGAGTCGAAAAGCGGTGCGCCGCCACACTCAGGTTACTGTTGGTTTCAGTAATCACCTTGCTGTAACTGACCTGATAGCTCTGGCCACTTTCATTGCCGTTACGCAGGCGGGTATTGGCCTGGGTCACGTCGACCGCCACCGCCCCAATCGGGGTACTGAACGCAGTCCCGACCTGCACGGCATAATAGTCTTCACTGGCCTGCGCCCC
>NZ_JAZGQE010000545.1:0-320 GCF_048593885.1 Yersinia sp. 1252 StPb PI
GAGATCAAAAGGTTAAAGTTATTTAGCAAGGTCATTAAAGATAACATACAAAAAAACAATGTTACTAACGATATAGCTAAGGCTCCCTTGTATATGGGAAGGCTGAAACTGGTTGGTATACTCGAACATGCAGACGAGTCAAAATCTATCGCCATAATAGACTCTGGCGTGGCACAAGAAACCTACTTTACTCATGATAGGGTAGAAGGTACTGATAGTATTATTATTGTGAAAATACTTAAGGATAAAGTAATTATTAGTGATGATGAAGTTTATTATTCACTGGTTATATTGGAGTAAGTACACCCTGAATTATAATG
>NZ_JAZGQE010000546.1:0-318 GCF_048593885.1 Yersinia sp. 1252 StPb PI
GACAAGGACTCTTTGTGTGAAAGGTATTTATTCATTTTTAATACAACATAGTATGCCGACGATCAGCATAGGTACCCAGCAAAGGGTAATTAACAAGAATATTCTTATGTAATATAAATTCCGTGGGCTAGCGAGTTCAAAAGCCCAAATAAATCGGTTCAAAAAATAAAACAAGAAAATAAAGATGTAAAGCATACCAAAAAACCAGCCAGATAAATCAATATCATGCATTCTTCTAATGCCAACAGCAAGCAGTGGTAATGGCACTACAATGTTAATAAATATATTTATGGTCAAGAGATAGTCTACTGAATCGAT
>NZ_JAZGQE010000547.1:0-318 GCF_048593885.1 Yersinia sp. 1252 StPb PI
GTTACTAATTTGACGGGAACGGCTCTCTTCCAGATCGCCGCTGTCATACTGTTTGTCATAAATTTGTTTTTTTGAAAACAAATTAGAAATATTTTCAAGTTTATAACCCATCCTTTGAGTAATCGGATTAGCACCCTTAAACGAAAATGTCTCCACTTTGACTTCTGGAATGGATTCATAATAATGAATCTCGCGGCGCGCGGCTTTAACGCCAAGATACCGGGCTATATTTTTTATGTTATATCGAGACAGATCAGATTCAAGAGTGGGTTTATTACTGATCAAATATTCCTTAAAAATAGGATATTTATTAACAAT
>NZ_JAZGQE010000548.1:0-317 GCF_048593885.1 Yersinia sp. 1252 StPb PI
CAGAAGTGAAACGCCGTAGCGCCGATGGTAGTGTGGGGTCTCCCCATGCGAGAGTAGGACACTGCCAGGCATCAAATTTAGTTGTGCTGATATGGCTCAGTTGGTAGAGCGCACCCTTGGTAAGGGTGAGGTCCCCAGTTCGACTCTGGGTATCAGCACCAGTTACATGGGTTAAAGTTCGGTAGTAGTAGAAAAGAATTTACCTGGCGGCAATAGCGCGGTGGTCCCACCTGACCCCATGCCGAACTCAGAAGTGAAACGCCGTAGCGCCGATGGTAGTGTGGGGTCTCCCCATGCGAGAGTAGGACACTGCCAGG
>NZ_JAZGQE010000549.1:0-316 GCF_048593885.1 Yersinia sp. 1252 StPb PI
CTGAAAAATTAGATGAATACATTAGAAGAGGTATTGATCGCTCAAAAAACAATCTGGTTATACAACATTACTATCTGACGTACGGTAATGCAGCATTATCTATTTAGTGAGTCAAAATCATAAAACAACTCTGTCTTACATACATTTTTACTGTTGTTTATGATTTCATTTTTACACGATGTTAGTGAAATAGTAGAGTGAAGTTCACTCAAAGAGATATAAAGATAGGGGTAAACTTGGCAAGATGATAGAGTGCCTTCTAAAAAAACATCTATATCGGGGATGATTGAATTCATATCATTACTATTATCATAAT
>NZ_JAZGQE010000054.1:0-26257 GCF_048593885.1 Yersinia sp. 1252 StPb PI
CGTTAGCTCAGTTGGTAGAGCAGTTGACTTTTAATCAATTGGTCGCAGGTTCGAATCCCGCACGACCCACCATTATGTCAAGTAATCCCGCACAACCCACCATTATCTTCCAGTTGTCATCATCTCCTCCCGATTTATCTCCCTAGTGTTCTTATCGATTTCCTTTCCATCCTGAATATAACCCCTATAATCCTCTAATATTCTTTCGACGACTCACTTTCCCATCTCATTTTTAACTCCATTAAACATTTTCACCATTATCAGACAATTTTGGGCGACTTTTAGCTGGATATTGGGTATTTTGTTTAGGATAAAAAACAAATCAAGTGTTACTGGCAGCCAGCAACGTTTGCTGACCCTGGAATAACTGGCAACAGAGATGTGAGCGATGAGTGAAACTTTTGATGTGAATGCGGCTATTTATCCATTTCCTCCACGGCCTGTCCTTTTGGATGAAGAGGAAAAAGCCTTTTACCGTGAGAAGATCAAAACACTGCTGAAGCAGCGCGATGCGGTGTTAGTCGCTCACTATTATACTGATCCCGAAATCCAAGCTTTAGCCGAAGAAACCGGCGGTTGCGTCGCCGATTCCCTTGAAATGGCACGATTTGGTAATAACCATCCGGCATCGACATTACTGGTCGCCGGCGTGCGTTTTATGGGAGAGACGGCCAAAATCTTGAACCCTGAGAAGCAAGTGTTGATGCCAACCCTGAATGCAGAGTGTTCGCTGGATTTAGGCTGCCCGGCGGATGAATTTGCCGCATTTTGTGATAGCCATCCAGACCGCACCGTGGTGGTGTATGCCAATACCTCTGCGGCGGTTAAAGCCCGAGCTGATTGGGTAGTGACCTCCAGTATTGCGGTTGAGCTTATTGAGCATCTCGATAGCCTGGGTGAGAAAATTATCTGGGCGCCGGATCGCCATTTGGGTAATTATGTGCAGAAGAAGAGTGGGGCCGATGTATTGTGCTGGCAGGGGGCTTGTATCGTCCATGACGAGTTTAAAACCCAGGCACTGGCTCGCATGAAAGTACTGCATCCTGATGCTGCGGTGTTAGTTCACCCGGAATCACCTCAGGCAGTGGTTGATATGGCTGATGCTGTCGGCTCGACTAGCCAACTGATTCAGGCTGCAAAAACGTTGCCACAGCAAAAACTTATTGTGGCGACTGACCGTGGCATTTTTTACAAAATGCAGCAGGCGTGCCCAGATAAAGAATTATTCGAAGCCCCGACGGCGGGTGAAGGTGCGACGTGCAGAACATGCGCTCACTGTCCGTGGATGGCAATGAATGGTCTCAGAGCGATTGCTGAGGGGCTGGAGCAGGGAGGTGTAATGCATGAGATACATGTCGATGAAGAATTGCGTCAGCAGGCGCTGATACCGCTGAATCGGATGTTGGATTTTGCCAACCAGTTGAAGTTACAGGTCAAAGGCAATGCCTGAGTCGTAAATGACACCAATTGACCTCAATACTTATTATTTCTCCCCAATAAAAGGATTGCCAGATGGATTTCCTCAGTACAAGCAATATATTGGTGCATATTCCGCTGGGTGCGGGGGGGTATGACCTTTCATGGATAGAGGCGATTGGTACCCTGTTTGGGTTACTCTGTATTTGGTTTGCCAGCAAAGAGAAGATAATTAACTATTTGTTTGGCCTGATTAACGTGACGTTATTTGCGGTAATCTTTTTCCAGATTCAGCTCTATGCCAGCCTGCTATTACAGTTGTTCTTCTTCGTCGCCAATATCTATGGCTGGTATGCCTGGAGTAAGCAAACGCCTGACAATCAAGCTGAATTGAAAATTCGCTGGTTATCATTGCCGAAAGCATTGATTTGGGGCGCAGTGTGCGTGGCTGGTATCGCTTTAATGACCTTGCATATTGATACTGTTTTTGCCGGGTTGACCCGTGCCGCAGTGGTGGTGATGCAGCGTTTGGGCGCTAATGTGCAAATGCCTGAACTGCAACCTGATGCATTCCCATTCTGGGATTCCACCATGATGGTGTTATCAATTGTGGCGATGATCTTGATGACACGCAAATATGTTGAGAACTGGCTGATTTGGGTGGTGATTGATGTCATCAGTGTAGCGATTTTCGCCTATCAGGGGGTTTATGCGATGGCTCTGGAATACGTGATACTGACACTGATTGCCCTGAATGGCTCTTGGTTGTGGATGAAGAGCGCGGCAAGAAATCATTCACGTCCGTTATCAACTCAGAGTCACTAGCGGCTAAGTCAGGCCACTGTTTTATCGGGCTTATCTCCGTTGAAACAGTGGCCTTTTGCCCTCAGTGAGGGTGGTAATGGTGCGCGTTGTTACTGGCGGTCTGATTGATACCACAATCGGGTGCGGCGCAATGCTGATATTCCATTTGAATGGTGGCATGCCCAATATTGTAGTGATGCAGTAAATGGTGCTGGATACGATGCAATAATTCATCGTTATCCCTCGGAGGGATCACTTGCACATGCAGTGTCATTAGCCGTTTTTCGCCAACTTGCCATAAGTGAACATGATGAACGTCCCTCACTTCATATATGCTGGCGCATAAGTCTTTGCGCAATTTGGTGATATCAATCTCTTGCGGCGCGCCCTCTAACAGTTCGTGAAAACTCTCTTTCAGCAGCCGCCAGGCGCTGCGGAGCACCAACACTGAGACCAATACCGACAATATCGGATCAATAGGTGTCCAGCCGGTAGTCAGAATGACCACGGCAGCCACTATCGCCCCAACGGAACCTAATAGATCTCCCAGCACATGTAAGGCTGCGGCGCGCACATTGATATTCTTTTCTTCCTCGCCACGATGCAGTATCCAGAAGCAGAAAATATTTGCACATAATCCGGCGATGGCGATGAATAACATCGGCATCCCCATCACTTCATGGGGAGAAAAGAAACGCCGTACCGCTTCCCAGACTATCAATACCACAATCAACAATAATGCCGCCGCGTTGACGAACGCTGCCAGTGTGGTCAGGCGCAAATAACCAAAGGTATGGCGAGAGTCAGGTTTCCGCTGAGAGAAATGAACTGCCATCAATGCGATAAATAATGCGGCCGAGTCTGTCAGCATATGTCCGGCATCCGCCAATAATGCCAGCGAACCCGATAGCCAGCCACCAATGGCTTCCACCACCATAAACAGAGTGGTAACCACAAAAGCTATCAGTAGGCGTTTGCTGTTGCTGTCTTGGGGGAAAAATGAAGATACAGCCATAGTTATCCTTGGACCATAAGATGTGTGCACAGAACTGTCGATTTATGTTAGCTCTGACAGGGTTTGATTCAAACCTTTAATCAACTGTGCTAATAGATTCTGCAGTTTAGTATAGGCCGCAGGAGCGATTTTGCCTTGCTGGCATTGGCTAATTAACTGCTGGCATAATGCGGCACCTGCGGCATTTTGCAATATCAGAAAACTGCCCTTAATGCGGTGTAATACCTGTGCACGGGCCGCTAGCGACTGTGGTACCAGTGCAAGTTGTTGGCGGTCATGCACCATGGAATCAAGCAGCGTCACCACTAATTTGCGCACCATTTTTGGGTCCTGATTACCCAATCGTAATAGTATTTCCCGCAGGTTATCGTAAACCGGTTGCTCTGTGGCCATAACGGTTTGTATGCGTAATACCCGCTCAATATCACTGAGTGTCACCGGTTTGGTCAGCCAATGGTCGATAACGATATTCCCAGGCCGGATACGGGTAAATTCTTGTACATCGGCTGAGCAAAGGATGATTTTTACCGCTTTAGACTGAGATGGGCGCTCTTGTCGGCGAATGATTCGCGCCAGGGTAAAACCATCCAGAGTGGGCATATTGTAATCGACAAACAGCACATCGAACGGTTGCTGAAAATGAGCGTGTAATAGCTGGCGGGCATTATCAAACAGCTCGGATTCAATACCAAAATGCCTGAGCTGTTGTTGCATCAACAGGAGGTTACTCGGGTGGTCATCAACCATCGCGACACGAAGAGGATACAGGCATAACGTGTCCGTAATTTCTGTCGCGGGCCTCAGGATTGACGGCGATACCGTCTCCATGGCAAGCAATAATTTGATGGTGACCACGGTGCCTTTATTCAGCTCTGAGGCCAGGCTGATAGTGCCATTCATTCGGTCAATAAGCTCTTTGCAGATCGATAAACCCAAACCACTGCCTGGGATCATCAGATTGTTGCTGGTCTCAACCCGATAAAAGGGCTGGAACAGGTGGGGTATTTCCGCAGCGGCTATTCCGCAACCACTGTCCTCCACCTGCAATATCAACTCTCCTTGCCCTTCGTGCTGCGGTTGCCACGCCATCCGAACATTAATTTCGCCTTGGCGGGTAAACTTAATGGCATTGTTAATTAGATTGTTCATGACCTGAAGTAAGCGACCGCCATCAAGCAGAACTGTTTCAGGTAAGTTATCACTGTAACTGACATTTAAGGTTATCGGCCGCATACCCAACAGCGGTTGATAAACCGCGCGAATATGATTAATCCAAGGAATCAATGCAGTAGGTTGTGGTAAAAGCTGTAATGAGCCAATTTCTAACTTGGCATAATCTTGTAGGTCATTGAGTAGGCTTAATAACGATGATGCTGAGCTGTAAATAACGGGCAAATTGCCCTGCGCGGTAGTGTTTTTTTTAAGCTCCAGTTCCAACAAACCAAGGATGGCATTCATTGGTGTTCGTAGCTCATGGCTGATAGTTGCCAGAAATTTACTTTTCATCTGATTAGCGGTTTCGGCTTGCAGGCGCGCCTGTTCCAAGACTTCTCGCTCACGTCGCTCTTTGCGCCGCTGAATAAAACGGCGGACCATCACCACCAAGAGCAGTATCAACAGCCCGCCAAGGGCGCTAAACAACCAGGTGGCAGGGGGCATCATGCGATTTTCATTTACCGCATCAATAATATTGCGAGGATCGGATACCCATTCATCACGCAGTGATTGCAGGGTGGCGGGGGGGATTTGTAGCAAGTTTTTATTGAGAATCGACAGCAGTAACGGCGAGTGTTGCGCGACGCCAAAGGCCAGTGGATAAGCAATGTTATCTGCCGCAAATGCCAGTTTGATGACCCCGGAATAGCGGGAAAGAACCATAAAATTGGCGGAGATGACATTATCTATCAGCCCGTCCAACTGCCCATTAGCCAGTGCATCATACATTGCCTTACGGTTAGCAAAGACAGTGGCCAAGGTCTGGGGGGGGATCAGTTGCTGACCTAAATCCCCTTCCACCACACCGAGACGCTTGCCAGATAGATCTCCCCACGTTGAGACATTATGGGTGAACGCGTTGGTATACACCCCCCACAAGGCACGGTGAATTGGCATCGAGCTGTCATATTGCGCTTTGAAACCACCGGCTAGCGGCAGTAAAGCCCGCATCATGGCCTTATTTTGTTGCACCAGTTGATCGGCCAACCGTGGGTTACTGCTCCAGACCGGCGAAAATTGCAGGCCAGTATTTTGTGCAATGGTATTGAGAATATCGACAATATAGCCGCGTGGTTGTTTATCGCGGCCACGATAAGTAAAGGGATAGTCATCATCGATGGCGGCGTAATACACCACGGGATGGGCCTTAACCCATTCTTGCTCCATGCGGGTAAGATCAGCATTACCGGTATCGAGATAGCTGGGGATTTTTTTACTCCAGCGGCCCTGAATGGTATTAAGAACGTCCATAGGGACGTTGCTGATAACGTGATCAAGCGTCTCTATCAATGCCGGATTGGTTGCCGCAAACACCAAAGAGAGACTGCCGGGCTTTATATCATTCTCAACCTGATAAATTTGCCCCAGTTGCAGTTGATCAATAATAAAGCTGGCACTGGTTTCATCGGCAATAAAATAGTCATTCAGACCGTTTAATAAGGAGTAAATGGCTTGCAGATTATTATCAAACAGCTGGTTATGCGGGGTTTTATTCTGAATTTCATCGACCAACTGCATACCGGCCATTTTACTAATAGCAATGCGCGCATCAGCCGAGTTTAACATTACCTGACGGCTATTTTGGCGGCTACGTAACACCAGTAACTTACTGATATAATAAGGTTTTGATATATATAAGTTGGGATTTAATGCGCTGCGAGGTAAACCAAACAGTAGGTCGATATCACCTTGTTTTAATGCCTGATTCAGGGTTGTGGCGTCGGAGAAGCCTATCACCTCCACATTGGCACCAGTTGCTTGCTTAATATAGTTAAGGTAATCGGCATTCAGACCGTACAGGTCACCATCGACAATAATATTATACGGGCTCACATTGTCGTTGAGGATGCCAACCCGCAAAGTGGCATTACGCCATGGATTATTAGGTGTGATAAACGGTGTGCTGGCCGGTATGTTCAAGCTGCTAACTAAATTGTAGTGCAAAGTAGAGGTCGCTTGTGCGGGTAGCAGCAGGCAGAATTGGACAATGAATAGCAATACTAACCCGCATTTTCTCATGGTTGTAGCTCGTTAAATACGGCAATTAATGCCAGTAAATTTGCTGCACCGGTTTTATTGAGAATATTTTTCTTATGTGTGCTGACAGTTTTATTGCTGATATTCAGTAACTCAGCAATATGTAAATTAGAATGGCCTTTACTGAGTAATCCCAATATTTGCAGCTCTTTCTGGGTTAAATGGTATTTTTCATCGTTAGGTGTGCCGCTATCCAGCGTACTGGCGGGGAATACTCGTTGGCCGGCAATAACGGCATCAATGGCTTGCAATAGGTTATCCATCGGCTGCCCTTTATGCATAAAACCCTGTGCCCCAGCGGAATAAGCCATTTTGGCATAAACTTCCTCTTCCTGGGCGGTGTAAATCATGATGGACTGCTGTGGATAGTGGCGGCGGATTTTGCGTAAAAACTGCAAACCGTCAAGCTGTGGCAAACTGATATCCAAAATTAACAGATCAAAGTGATATTCCGCCAATAAGGCCAAAGCCTGCTGGTCATCAGCAGCGCAATGCAGATGATAACGTGGTGTCGCGCACATCAGTGCGGCTTCAAGAGCAACATGCACCACAGGGTGATCATCAACTAACAGTAACCTAGGCATAAACCGTATTAACCTTTAGGGATAAGAGGGGGGTGATAACCGAGTATGACTCTTATTAATGATTTTATAACAAATAACAATCCAGATAAAAATTGATGGCTTCATTCAATAAGTTGATACCTAATCGAGTAAACCGCATTATTGCTGTTTATCTGCACAGAACACCAAATGTAATAAAGTAGATTTACAGCGTTCAATTCACCAGCTAGATTGGTTCAACTAGATTGGTACCGATAGACGTTGTGCGATGACCGTCACAAGACTTAATGGAAGAACTATGAATTACCTGAATGATGACCTACGGATTAATGAAATTAAGGAACTCCTGCCCCCTGTTGCTTTGTTAGAGAAGTTTCCAGCCAGTGAGAACGCAGCAGAAACGGTATCCAAGACCCGCACAGCTATTCATAACATCCTGCGAGCCCAAGACGACCGTTTGTTGGTTGTCATCGGTCCATGCTCTATTCATGATACCCAAGCGGCCAAAGAGTATGCGGCCCGTTTGCTAACCCTGCGTGAAGAACTGCAAGGCGAGCTTGAAGTGGTGATGCGGGTTTATTTTGAAAAACCGCGTACCACGGTGGGTTGGAAAGGTCTGATTAACGATCCGCATATGGACGCTAGCTACGACATCAATGACGGTCTGCGTATCGCGCGTAAGTTATTGTTAGATATCAACGAGAGCGGGCTGCCAGCCGCGGGTGAGTTTTTGGATATGATAACCCCGCAGTATTTGGCTGACCTGATGAGCTGGGGTGCCATCGGCGCCCGTACCACTGAATCTCAGGTTCACCGTGAGCTGGCTTCAGGTCTGTCTTGCCCGGTTGGATTTAAAAATGGCACAGATGGCACTATCAAGGTCGCTATCGATGCCATTAATGCGGCCAGTGCGCCGCACTGCTTCCTGTCAGTGACCAAATGGGGTCATTCAGCGATTGTAAATACCGCCGGTAACGACGATTGTCATATTATTCTGCGTGGTGGCAAAGAGCCAAACTACAGCAGTGCTCATGTTGCTGCGGTTAAAGAAGGGCTGAGTAAAGCGGGCCTGGAACCACAGATCATGATTGATTTCAGCCATGCTAATAGTAGCAAGCAATTTAAAAAGCAGATGGATGTCAGTAAAGATGTCTGCAACCAGATTGCTCATGGTGAAAAATCGATTATGGGCGTGATGATTGAAAGCCATTTGGTGGAAGGCAATCAGAATCTGGAAAGTGGCGAACCACTGACTTACGGCAAAAGTGTCACCGATGCGTGTATCGGCTGGGAAGACACCGAAACGGTATTACGTGAGTTAGCAGATGCCGTAAAAGCGCGCCGCCAATAATAGCGAGCAGGCAAATAAAAACCCCCGGCATTGATCATGTTCGGGGGTTTTTTAATGGTGCTAATCAGGGATGATTACTTCGCTTTGCCTTGGTTGGCAACAGCGGCGGCTTTAGCAGCGATTTCATCAGCGTTACCCAGATAGTAACGTTTGATTGGTTTGAAGTTTTCATCAAACTCATACACCAAAGGTACGGCAGTTGGGATGTTCAGCTCAAGAATTTCATCTTCGCTCAGGTCATCCAGATATTTTACCAATGCTCGCAGAGAGTTACCGTGGGCGGCGATAATGACACGCTCACCACTGACAATGCGGGGTTTGATCACTTCATTCCAGTAAGGAATAACACGTTCGATGGTCAGCGCCAGACTTTCTGTGGTTGGCAATTCTGCATCGGTAAGCTTTGCGTAACGTGGGTCATTGCCAGGGAAGCGCTCATCGCTTTTTTCCAGCGCAGGTGGGGTGATAGCAAAACCACGACGCCACAATTTAACTTGCTCGTCGCCATATTTGGCCGCAGTTTCTGATTTATCCAGACCTTGCAGTGCGCCGTAATGACGCTCATTCAGTTTCCAGGTTTTTTCTGTTGGCAGCCAGGCCTGATCCAGTTCATCCAGCACACTCCACAAGGTGTGGATAGCACGTTTCAGTACTGAGGTATAAGCAAAATCAAACGCGAAACCTTCGTCTTTTAACAGCTTGCCGGCCGCTTGTGCTTCTCCACGGCCTTTCTCAGATAAATCAACATCATACCAACCGGTGAAGCGGTTTTCATTGTTCCACTGACTTTCGCCGTGTCGTACCAGAACCAGCTTAGTTACTGCCATAGCGTTAACTCCTTTAATGTGAAACTCAATCTCTATACCCGTCGGACTTGAAGACGCTGTCTAACCACGCTATTACCGGAGGGTATAGATTAATATTCAATGATAACTATTATCATTATATTGCGGGATTGCCGCCAACAGCAATGGTTTGTGTTTAACCATAGCCAATTTTTTAGCGGAAGTTAAGCTCATTGGGGTTCCCTCGCTTACCGCCTTCCTGGATCTTGATATTTATTAGGTATCGGTTTATATCCAATTAAAAAAGGGGTACTAAATACCCCTCCGGCTGCGGGGATTAGGCGGCTTTCTTCAGGCAGGTACTCATAAAGGTTTTACGCTCATCACCTTTTAATGCTTTGGCCGCTGCGTCGGCATTGCAGCTTTTCATTTTCTGCTGTTGTGGCGTCAGGGCTTTTTCATCGGGATGAATCTGCGCTTTCAGGCATTGGCTCATAAACTTCTTCCGATCATCGCCTTTCAGTGATTGGGTCGTTGCCTGCTGATTACAGTCAGTCATCTTCTTCTGTTGTGCGGCCTGAGCGGGTGACGGTGTTTTCGCCGTATCTGCTGCCATCACATTGACACTAAGCAGTAATCCCGCACAGAGTAACCATAGGGTAGTTAGGCGCATAAACATTCCTTAAATAATGTTGAGGGTCGGAAAGGGCGGGAAACAGGTCAGTATCACCGCAGATAGATGCTGTTAAGCGTAGTCGGCAGTGCTCAATATGGGTAGTTATCCCCGTCATCTTTCAAACAGCGTTCAAATCGGTTCCCGACCGATTTGTCACCCGAATCACTGACTTATGTCAGCTCATCGGGATCTCGTCTTCCTGCATCTTGAAATCTGTTGGGTATATAGCGTTATAGCGCGATAAAGTGATAAACCGTGGTGGCGCGGTAGGTTTTCCCCGGTTTTAGCCAGCAATCAGGTTGTGGCCATTCGGGGTGGTTAGGGCTATCAGGTAGGAATTCACTTTCCAGCGCTACGCCGGTGTAGCTGGCGTAAGTGCCCCCTTTGCGGGCCGGTGTTCCGCCAAGGAAGTTACCACTATACAACTGCAACGCAGGTGCGGTGGTATAAACACTCATTTGGACCCGGTTATCAGATGACCACAGATGAGCCGCCGGGCTTTCCGTTGCACCGCAAGTACGATGGAGCAGGTAAGCATGATCATAGCCTTTAACCCGCTGCTGACAACGGTCTTGCAGGAAGTCGCGTGCCAGCGTTTTTGGTTGTCGGAAATCCATACCGGTTTTCTCAACATTGGCCAATCCGCCGCTTGGGATCCCCTCACTATCAACCGGTAAGTAACGATCCGCAAATAACTGCAACCGATGCGCCCGCACGTCCAGCCCTTCACCATCAAGATTAAAGTAAGCATGATTGGTCAGATTCACCGGACAGGTTTTATCGACCTGGGCCTGATAGTGGATCTCCAATCGGTTATCTTCCGTCAACAGATATTGCACTTCGGCGGTCAGATTACCGGGGAAGCCCTGATCACCATCAGGTGAGTGCAGTTGATAAGTCACCTGCCTCTCATCCTGCTTAACCTTTTGCCAGCGGCGAGCATGGAAACCTTCTGGACCACCATGCAGTTGGTTAGGTCCCTGATTAGGTAACAAATTGAGGGTTTGACCCTCCACCGTGATTTGGCTGTTAGCAATGCGGTTGGCATAGCGGCCAACGGTGGCACCAAGATAAGCGGCTTGACGTAGGTAGTCTGCGGGGGTCTGGCAGCCCAGCAATAGCTCGCGCTTTTCGCCATCGGTCAGCGGCAGGACCGCTGACAGCCAGGTTGCGCCCCAGTCCATCAGCGTTACACTCATACCGGCTTTATTATGCAATTCGGTCAATTCAAAGGGGTGACCATCTGGTGCTAACTGGTCAACACTGCTTGATGATGCAGCGTCGTTTTTCAGCATAAACCCGCTCCTTGTGAAGCCTGACATACGTAGAAAGTCTCTTTCCTACCGCCGCTATGAGCCGGATACTCCTGGGCTACGGCCGCACGAACCTGCTCAACCAGCGATGTTGGCATCAGTGCGACAATGCAGCCACCGAACCCCCCGCCAGTCATACGAACACCACCTTGCTCCCCAATAACGGATTTCACAATATCCACCAAGCTATCGATCGGCGGAACTGTGATCTCGAAGTCATCACGCATCGAAATATGAGACTCCTGCATCAATTGCCCCATCAATTTCAAATCACCGGAGGCCAGGGCATCTGCTGCCGCTAGCGTGCGTTCGTTTTCGGTAATTACATGGCGTGCACGCTTAGCGACGACGGGATCCAGCTCATCCTGAATAGAGAAGAACAGGGTTGGATCCACATCACGCAAGGCTTTAACACCAAAGAAACGGGCGGCAGTTTCACATTGCTGGCGGCGGGTGTTGTATTCGCTATCAACCAGACCCCGTTTCACATTGGAGTTAATGATAACGACCGCAACGTTTTCCGGCATGGCCACGGCACGGGTTTCAAGGGTACGGCAATCGATCAGTAGTGCATGATCTTGTTTACCCAGCGCTGAAATGAGCTGATCCATAATGCCGCAGTTACAGCCAACAAACTGGTTCTCTGCCTCTTGCCCATTCAGCGCCAGATCGACACCGCTAAGGGGTAATTGATAAAGAGACTGCAACGCTTGCCCGACCGCGACCTCAAGTGATGCTGAAGAGCTGAGACCGGCACCTTGTGGCACATTGCCACTGATCACCAGATCTGCACCACCAAAATCGGCATGGCGCAGTTGCAAGTGTTTCACCACGCCGCGCACGTAATCCGCCCAGCGGTATTCGGCATGTGGGACGATTGGCGCATCCAGTGAGAATATATCCTGCTGATTTTCATAATCAGCAGCAATAACACGAATCTGGCGGTCATCACGTTTGCCACAACTGATGACGGTTTCATAATCAATGGCACAGGGCAGCACGAAACCGTCGTTATAATCGGTGTGTTCGCCAATAAGATTGACGCGACCCGGCGCTTTGATAGTGATGTCAGGTTCTTGATTAAACTGTTGGCGGAAAATAGCCTGGGTATGCTGTTTTAAACTCATTATTTGACTCCGGCTTCTCGATAATGAACATCACTTACTGCCCGCAGGTGTTCAGCCGCCTGTTCTGCTGTAAGGTCGCGCTGGGTTTCAGCCAACATCTCATAACCCACCATAAATTTACGTACCGACGCCGAACGCAGCAACGGCGGATAAAAATGAGCATGCAATTGCCAGTGTGTGTTGTCGTCTGCGTTATACGGTGCGCCATGCCACCCCATCGAATAGGGAAAAGAGCACGAGAACAAGTTGTCGTAGCGGCTGGTCAGCTTTTTCAGGGCAATGGCGAGACAACTGCGTTGTTCCATAGAGAGGTCTTCTAACCGCAGCACATGGGCTTTGGGCAGTAATAATATTTCAAATGGCCATGCTGCCCAATAGGGCACTACCGCCAGCCAGTGCTCGGTTTCAACTACCGTCCTGCTGCCGTCACGACGCTCACGTTCAGCATAATCGACCAGCATGGGGGACTGATTTTGCTGAAAATAGTGCTGTTGCAGGCTATCTTCCCGTGCAGCTTCATTTGGCAAAAAACTATTGGCCCAAATTTGGCCATGGGGATGCGGGTTTGAACATCCCATCGCCGCGCCTTTATTTTCAAATACCTGCACCCATGGGTAGGTTTGGCCTAATTCGGCACTCTGTTGCTGCCAGGTCTGAATAACATCTTCCAACGCAGGCAAAGAGAGTTGCGGCAGTGTCTTACTGTGGTCAGGTGAGAAGCAAATAACCCTGCTGGTGCCGCGCGCGCTTTGGCTCCGCATCAAGGGATCATCACTTTGCGGCGCATTAGGTGTATCTGGCATCAGCGCGGCAAAGTCATTGGTAAATACATAGGTTGATGGATAGTCAGGATTGACATCGCCGGTCACCCGAGTATTACCAGGGCACAAGAAGCAATCAGGGTCGTGCGCCGGTAAATTCTCCGTCGCCGGGGCTTCTTGCTGGCCTTGCCATGGGCGCTTGGCCCGATGAGGTGAAACCAGCACCCACTGATCACTTAATGGATTGTATCTACGATGTGGATGATCCACAGGGTTAAAATCAGTCATAACAACACCTTAATCGGGATAGCCCTGAGGATTATTGGATTGCCAATGCCAGGTATCTGCCGCCATTTCATCAAGCGAGCGGCGCACCCGCCAACCCAATTGTGCGGCAGCTTTGCTTGGGTCTGCCCAGTAAGCCGGTAAGTCACCTGCGCGGCGCGGGGCAAAATGGTAGGCCAGCGGCTTGCCACACGCCTTGCTGAATGCCTCGACCACTTGTAAAACACTGCTACCCACGCCGGCACCCAGATTGAAAATATGCACGCCAGGCTGATTGTGTAGTTTCTTCATCGCCGCCACATGACCATCTGCTAAATCGACTACGTGAATATAATCGCGTACCCCGGTGCCATCCGGTGTCGGGTAGTCATTACCGAATATGGCCAGCGACTCACGACGACCAACGGCAACTTGTGCAATAAATGGCATCAGGTTATTCGGGATACCTTGTGGGTCTTCACCCATGGAGCCTGACGGATGTGCGCCAACCGGATTGAAATAGCGCAGAATGGTCATATTCCATTGCGGGTCAGCCAGTTGCACATCTTGCAAAATTTGCTCAACCATCAACTTGCTACGGCCATACGGGCTGGATGGCAAGCCGGTCGGGAAGCTTTCGACATACGGAATTTGTGGCTGATCGCCGTAGACCGTGGCAGAGGAACTGAAGATAAAGTTTTTGACCTGTGCAGCACGCATGGCCTCCAGCAATACTAAGGTGCCGAAGACATTATTATTGTAATATTCCAGTGGCTTACTGACCGACTCACCCACGGCTTTCAGGCCAGCAAAGTGAATGACCGCATGGATAGACTGCTCAGCAAATATTCGGTCGAGTAAAGCGCGGTCACGGATGTCACCTTGATAAAGCTTCGGTGTATAGCCGCTAAGGGCATGTATCCGGGCTAATACGCTGGATTTGCTGTTGCAAAGGTTATCGAGGATGACCGGTTGGTAGCCAGCTTCAATCAATTGCACACAGGTATGGCTACCGATGTAACCGCTACCACCTGTTACCAGAACGTACATAAAAGACTCCTCGAATGACTTTAGTCTAAGAAAGATAGCACGCCATTAGGTGAGAAAAGGTGATCTGTACTCAATAATGGAATCGTTTACATTTAAATTTCTCCCAGTTTAATCCCAGCAAAAGCATAAAGACAGGGGAATAACCAAGGATAGGCAAAAACAAGAGATAAATAGCCGTCACCACATAGATAACTGGATTGGTAGCGTTCTCATCCATTAATTCAGCAGAAATGTCCTGCCTGTTATGTACCGCCCGATTCCAGTTAAGAATGCTAGCCTCGGGTCGGTAGATAACAGGGTAGATAAAGATTAGTGCGATGAATAAAGAGGATAAGTGAAGAACAATAAATGCATCAAATTCAGGGCGAAGTGAAAGGCTACCGCCACCCATAAACGACCACTCCACAGCCATGCCAGGCCGTAAATTAACCCCGCCAATGCGGCGAACACCATCAATAGCGGGCCGCCTGCAATATGTGCTGCGCCAAATAACAGGGCGGTGAGCAGTAGGGCCGGATAGTTACCCAACCACTGACTTAACCTTTGTTGCAAATAGCCACGAAACAGTGCTTCTTCTGCCAGACAAACAAAAAACACATTAGCGACCACAAAGGAACCTATCCATGCCGGGGTGTGCATCTCAATTTTCAGGCCGCCTAAGGCAACAGCCAGCAACAGCAATGCAGGGATACTGACAATCAATACCAGCCAGCTTGCACGGCTCACTGATGGGTGCTTTTTCGCGACAAATAAGGTTGGCAGGCAAGCCAGTAAAATAAAAGGTATTAATGCCTTATCAAGATTGTAATACAGGCTGAAGGGCGCGCTGAGTGGCCCTGTTTTCACTTTATTCAATACATTTAGATTATTAAAACCGGGTACCAGATGCAGAAACAGTACGATTGCTGCCATCACCAGCAGCAATTCCAGTGCGACGGCCGGCCATTTCCGGTGACGATATTTTTTCAGTAGTAGTGCCACAATCAATGTTAGAAGCAAGAATGCGGCTGATGGCAGAGTCAAAACACCGTGATACAAGGCAATTGACAGTGACGACAGCAAGAGAAACAGGGAAAGTACCCGGTTAATTGATAAGAAAAGTAACGAAGCAGCAAGTATGCCCCACATAAATATCCCTTTAATGTTATGCCCGTCATCTTTCAAATCGCAGGTGCGTTGGCCGCTTGATTCGCTCGGCTTATAGGGCTATAGCCCTTTTGAGACTTAGCCTGCGGACTTGCGTACATGCAGTTCAAATCGGCTTATGAGCGGTTTGTCTCTTGCGGCTGGCCTGCACCTGAAATTTATAGGGTATAAATCCTGATGGTGGCTGAATATGTTAACTTTATCGCCGGCGCTGATAGGGGCTGGCAGTAAGAATGATAGCATAAGCCCCCGCCAATAAACGCCGCTTCCGTTGAGGATAGCTCTCATTATCCTCAACGAAATGCCTGAAGAGTTTTAACCTGCTAACTTTTCCTGTTGGTAGTGATAAATATTGCCATCAGGAACAAAGGTCAAACGGTGGGTAATGCATTGTGGTGCATCTTCAGCATGGTGAGAAACGAATAACAGTTGCGTGTCACCTTCACTGATCATTACATCAATAAAACGCCGTACCAATAGGCGGTTAAGCGGGTCCAAACCCTGCAAGGGTTCATCAAGAATCAACAGTGCAGGATGCTTAACCAGTGCTCGGGCGATCAGTGCCAACCGTTGTTGCCCCCAAGAGAGACTGTGGAAGGGCTGATTAGCGGTCACGGCGGAAAAACCGAGTAAGTCTAACCATTGATCGGCTAATTGTTGTTGGCGATCAGACACCGCCTGATAAATACCGATTGAATCGAAAAAACCGGAGAGAATCACGGTACGTAGATTGGTGCTGACGCGGTAATCCAGATGCAAACTACTGCTGACATAACCAATATGGCGTTTAATATCCCAAATGGTTTCTCCACTGCCACGGCGGCGGCCAAACAGTGTCAAATCATTACTGTATCCTTGCGGATGGTCGCCAGTAATCAGGCTGAGTAAAGTTGACTTCCCAGCACCGTTTTGGCCAATAATTTGCCAGTGTTCACCGGGATTAACCTGCCAACTCAGGTTATGAAGAATAGGGCGGTCATTGTATTCAACCACGCCATTACGCAAGATAATTAGTGGCTTATCTGGTGCGAAAGAGGCCTGCTGTTGCGGGTGTTCTGTTTCTGGCAACAACATACCATCAAGGTTTTCACTGTGCGCCAGTTGGGCAATCAATGCCTCGGAAAGAATCTGCTGGCGGGGGCCAGTCTGGGTTAATTGGCAATCTGCCAGCACACCGAGGTATTGCACAAAATCAGGGATATCATCAAAACGATTTAGTACCAGCACCAGCGTGACACCTTGTGCTGAAAGGGTGGATAGCATGCCAGCCAACTGCGTGCGGGCTGTCACATCCAGACCATCAAAGGGTTCATCCAGAATCAACAGATCCGGTTGTGGCATCAGCGCTCGGCACAACAATGTTTTGCGGGTCTCACCAGTAGAAAGATATTTAAAGCGACGCGAGAGTAACTGGCTGATACCAAACTGCTCTGCCAACTGCTGACAACGTTGCGGATCAACGTATTCTTCCTGAATGATCTCTGCGGTAGTACGCCCGGTATCGTCTTCATCTGCGCTGAGTAAATCAGTGTTATTGCGCTGCCACTCTTCGCTGACTAACTGCTGAAGTTGCTCGAACGACAAATGCACGCTGTGGCGAAAATGGTTGTGGCGGCTGCCGCTCAACAGGATTAATTCCCCTGCTAATGCCTTCGCCAACGCGGATTTCCCGCTGCCATTGGCACCGACAAATGCCCAGCTATCACCCGATTGAACATGCAATGCTGGCAGGTTGAGTGTCCGGGTGTCACTCAGGCGAAAACAACCTTGCGATATTTGCAACTCCGACATCATTCTTTCCATATCTTGCAACACAATAAGGGTGTTAGGGATAATCGGAAAGGGGCAAAATGTCAACAGTAAATACTAAGGTTATTTTGCATAACTAAGCTGAATTATTTAGCAAAGTGTAGCGATAATGACCCGATCTGCATTGAATTGAGCAATGACGTGACTACCAATATGCAAATTCAGCTTATGTAATTCGCTGTTGTTTTGTGTCGAACACAAGCTGGCTCCCCCGGTCAAGGTCACGATAACTTCACTGTGATCGTTGCCGGGTTCAATACTGGCTACGGTGCCGGGCAGAGAGTTATCAGCAGCACCCGCCAGTGCCTGATCAGTAACCAGTTTTACCCAAGGGGCTTTGATCAGTGCCAACACTTCTTTGCCCGCCGAAAGTTGCAAGCGATCAGCACTCTGTTGAGTGAGTGCCGCAGATAACCGGGTTTTGCCGTCTGATAATAGGATATTGACGTGTTGTTGAACCTGCTGATGATCCCGCTCAATCAGGGTGCCGAAAAATTGATTACGGGCGCTGGTTTGTAAAGAGAAGCGCGAAATAGCGGCCAATAAACTATCGAGTGGCAGCGAATCATCTTTCAGCGTGTCAAATGCCTTTTGCTGAATCTTGGCGAGCAAATCATAAAGTTGAATTAAACGCTCGCCGTAACGAGTCAGGTGCGCGCCGCCACCGCCTTTACCACCCGTTGCCCGCTCAACCAATATTTCCTCGGCTAAGGTATTCATTTCGTTAATCGCGTCCCAGGCACTTTTATAGCTAATCCCAGCCAGTTTTGCGCCCTGGCTGATGGAACCGGTATGCTGTATTTGTTTCAGTAATGCGATACGCCGGGGATCAGCAAACAACCGTTGCTGAAGTTTTAGGGTAAGAAGAATTTCAGCCTGCATGATTTTTTACTCCGGCGGGAAAGGATTATTGCTATCTAAGTGCTTGTATACACCTGAATCGCACGTTTGGCAGGTTACATTCTTTTGCTGTTAGTTAAAATAACAGGGTTCATTCATCGCTGATATAATTTACAGTAAATGATAGATCCTAGTTATTGTGATAACGTAAGTTATCGCTCAATGAGCAGTAATGAGAGGCTGATATGTTGGATTTATTGAAAAGTCTGGTCTTTGCCGTGGTCATGGTACCGGTGGTGATGGCCGTGATTCTGGGGCTTATCTATGGACTGGGCGAGGTGTTCAACGTCATCTCTAAGACCGGTCACACCAAAGAACGCTCTTAATCTGATTTCTGAATGCCCGGCGCATAGATGCTGGGCATTTTCGTTTTTCTCCCTCATTTCCCCCACTTGTTACCACAGCTCAAGATACCTCACATCTTGCCGATAAACTGCATGACCTGCTTATAATGTTGCGTTATATTCCCATGTATATAGCGATTTCATTAATGCGGAGAACAACATGAAGAATCAATACGGTAACGCCAAGGTTTGGGTAGCGAGTGCAACACTGCTGGCAGCATTTTCCGGCACCACGTTAGCGGCGGACAACATTACAGTGTTTGCTGCGGCTTCATTGACCAATGCATTACAAGATATTGCCGTACAGTATAAAAAAGAGAAGCAGGTTGATGTCGTGGCGTCGTATGCTTCATCTTCAACATTGGCACGCCAGATTGAGCAGGGCGCACCGGCTGATATGTTTATTTCTGCCGATCAGCAATGGATGGATTATGCTATTGATAAACAGCAAATTGTTGCCAATACTCGCTACACCTTACTAGGTAATGAACTGGTATTAATTGCTCCGCAAGACAGTAAAATAGATAAAGTCGTAATCGATAAAAAAACCGACTGGAAGAAATTATTGGATGGTGGCCGTTTGGCAGTGGGCGATCCTGATCATGTTCCTGCTGGGATTTATGCCAAAGAGTCACTGGAGAATTTAGGTGCCTGGTCAACTTTAGCCCCTGAAATGGCGCGGGCCAATAACGTGCGCAGTGCAATGGCACTGGTCGAACGGGCAGAAGCGCCGCTGGGTATTGTCTATGGTTCAGATGCGATAGCCAGTAACAAAGTTAAGGTTGTGGGGATATTCCCGGAAGCAAGTCATAAGCCGGTTGAATACCCGATGGCAATTGTTAAAGGCCATGAAAACCCGACCGTGAGTGCTTTTTATGATTACCTGAAAAGCCCAGCCGCGGCAGTTATTTTCAAAAATTATGGATTTACCCCACGCTAATGATATTGAGTGAAGATAATTATTAGTGTTGAATAACATCCGGTAACATCGAATGAATCACGCTAAGCCCTGCAATTGCGGGGCTTTGTGTTTATTGGCATCTAACAACATTGATTGACAGCGAATAATAAACCGGACAAGCTACCGGACAAATAAACGGTTATCCGGTGGCCTCATGAAGTTAACTGATACCAAAGCCCGCAACGCTAAACCTCAAGAAAAAGCCTATCAATTGCAGGATGGTAACGGCCTGTACTTGGATGTGCGCCCCTCGGGTGTAAAGACATGGCGTTATCGCTACTGGATCACGCCTACAAAGGACGGACGCTATACTATCGGGAGTTACCCTGCCGTATCGTTGGCCGAAGCTCGTCGAGTTCGTGAGTGGGCTAGGGAGCAGGTAAAAAACGGCCTTGTTCCCAAGGAAGCAAAAGCAACAGAACGTGACATTGCGAAGGCTGAAAACGCAAACACATTCGAAATAGTGGCCAGAGAGTGGATGGCTAAAAAGTGGGATAACTGGTCAGAGAATACAAAAAGCCAAATAACCGGCTTTATGAATAATGATATTTTCCCTGCTATTGGTTCTATGCCAATGCGAGAAATTAACGCCTCGCATATATTAAAAATAATCAGAGATCTAGAGAGTCGTGGAGCGATTTCTGTTGCGGTTAAAACTCGCCAGTGGTGTTCTGCTATTTTTTGTTATGGCGTCGCCACTTTACGTGCTGATTCTGATCCGGCTGCGGCACTTAAAGGAGCGATTATCACCCCTAAAGTTGTTCATTCCAGATCACTAACTGGGGATGAATTACGTGATTATTATATGCGTCTGGAGGGATATGTTGGCAATCGAGCAACTATTATTGCGCTAAAAATGTTGCCATTGGTGTTTGTGCGCCAAGTGGAATTGCGCTCTGCTGAGTGGTCGCATATTGATTTTGATAATGCAGAGTGGGTTATCCCTTCAGGGCTAATGAAAATGCGCCGCGTCCACCGAGTTCCTCTATCAGCACCTGTGCTATCTCTGCTTAATGAGTTGAAAGAATTAACAGGTAAACGTCGCTGGCTTTTCCCAAACACAAGACTGGACACCTTCATGGGGGCATCGACTTTAAACTGGGCTATTGCGCACATGGGGTATGGTCGAAAGGTTATAACAACTCACGATTTCCGCGCTACAGCTTCAACCAGGTTGCATGAAATGGGATATCGGCATGAAGTTATCGAGCGGCAGCTAGCACACGTTGAAAAAAACCGTGTGTCAGCCGCATACAATCACGCCGAGTACATGCCAGAGAGACGGCAGTTAATGGAAGAGTGGGGCCAGTGGGTTACTGGCCTGATTGCTTCTGATTCTCCACAATAAGGTTATCAATCCATTCCTGAATCACCGTTGACGGCCAACGAGAGTTGCGCCCGTCTTTAACTGGTTTTGGGAATGTCCCTTCTTTGATGCGCAGGTAGATGGTTGTACGGTCATACCCTACAGCCTTTTCTACCCGTTCAATTGTCAATAATTCACATGTGATCATAATTAGCCGCCTTGCTTATCTGTAGGGTAAAACATTGGTGAACACTCTGACGGATAACCCGCCTTCCGGATCGCTATAGAGCACATAGCAATGGCGGCGTTGAAATGGTTCGCGGCGTTCAGATCCTCACCCTCAAGCCCTTCGATATCAATCATGGGCGGGAGCTTAACCGGCACCATCTCCGCCTTTTTTGTTGAGTCAGTGAGCGTTATGCCGCGAGAGGCTCCACGCCTTACATTGATAGCCCCTTTCTTTTTCAGTGCAGCAATATGGACACTGGCAGCATTTGGGGATTTAAACCCCATTTCGTCAGCAATTTCGGTCATTGTTGGGGCCATGCCATGCATGCGGATGTATGCCTTAATCAAATCCAGAACTTCCCGCTGCCTCAAAGTTAAGTTACTCATATCACACCGCCCCTATCGCTTTCTGAACCACTCGATAGCCCTTTTTACGGGGCTGATTAATCGACTTGAAACTTACCGGTGCTACCTTTGGCCTGGCTGGTGGCGCTTCATTTATCCCGTTTCGGATGCGGTACTTTGCTTTGGCTAACCAGTTAAGGTATTTAGTCCAGTCGCACCCATCGTCAACAATCACAGTGGCTCGCACTTCGGTGTCATGAATATCGGCTTGCTTACCCATTGGTAGCCCCCTTGCGATAGCCAGCTGCCAGAATAGACTTAGCGATATAAGCGAAATTAGGTTTGCCTGGGTGGGCTTTCTCATCATCGTGAAGTACCTCACCGAACAATTCGTTCAGCTCCCCTTCTAAAACTTCATTTAAATTCTTAGGCCAACACTCATAGGGCAAATCCAGACCAACATATGCAGAGATAGAATCAATGGTCAGCACTACCAGCTCTTCGGATGTACGTTCTGGTTTGCGATAACCTGCTTTCCAGATAGCATCGGTCATATCACTAGGGTCGCCGCAGGCCGATTTAATGATGCTAGCCAGTTCAAACACGTTGCTTTCTACCATTGCATGTTCTCCCCCAGCTCACTGGCCACCGCTTCCGGCCCCATATCCTGAATCATTTCACCGAACCGATTAAGGCAAGCGTTAATCCACTGAATACCGCGAGGCTTTAGGGTGGCAATTGTTCCCCAATTAATGAAATAGCCTCTTGGTGTTTTTTCCATCTCCTTCCAGTCTAAAATGGCGTGGTAGCGCTTTATTCGCCGCTCCGCTGACGTCTCATTACCTTCAAGGTATGTACCAATAAAACCGCGTAACGAGGTGCGGTCTATGGCAAAGTCTCCGTATTTATGGCGATATACGGGGCGGCGATGCTTTGCAATCTGGTGATACATGTAGGCTTCGCAAATTAAGTTCAAAACAAATTGCTCATAGTCACAAAGTCGTTTCTGCTGAATTTTTGTCATTACCGTTTTACCTCAGCCAGAACCACCTTATAGGCATGCATGATCAGCGGCGTACGACCGGTAATAATGGTTGTGCGACGAATGAAGCCTTTATTTTTTACCTGAACACTGCCGATACGCAGCAAAACAGCATCCACGCAGCGGTTATGCTGGCGAACATGAGGCAACCAGCTAGTAAGTGTCAGTGATGCGGTTACGCCATGATCGATATAGCTGATATTCATTGAGCCTTCTCCCCATCGTTATTTCCAGATTTCAGACGCAAGGTGAAACCGCCAAACACTGGATGCTGCCAGCGTTTAAGTTTGCCGGTGGGTGGTGTGGACTCATCAAGCAAGGTTTGAGCCGCCGCCATAAATGACTCACGGTGGATCTGCAAATGGCCGCGATCACCATTGGTCAGTCGTGTCGGTAATTTCGAGAACGTAGTCAATCGGCGGCAGGCATCATCTGATAACCCACAAGCCCACGACAGATCAGACACAAGGGCATATTCAGACTGTTCACCAACTGGTGCTTGGTGATTGATCTGCAATGTCTCTGGTGCTGGTGGTGCGATAGCTGCAATCGGTTCGGCTACTGGCTGATACTTTTGAATACCAACAATATCGATCACCGCTTTCATGGTTGCCGATGCGGTTGCCTCAGCCACAACGCGAGCCAGGGAAAGAATGTTATTGTTCATGCTGTTTTCCTGGGGTGCTGGCTGTACTGCGATGCGTGGTTGCTCCAGTTCTTCCTTCATAGCTCGCCATTGTTTAACCATCGACATACGACGGAGGGCGTCATAGCCAGTCGCAAGGCATTGCGAGTGTTCAAAGTCAAGAAAGTATTCCCAGGCATTAGGATTAGTCATATCGTAATGAACGCAACTAACCCCTTGATTCGTAAGGTTGAGCAGATTTGCGCTACGGATGTAGTCCTTCTCTTCGCCCCCGTAAAGCTGCACAAGCATGACGCGAATATCACGACAGACTTCTTTGTGTTCTTTAAGGACTACCACCGCTATTTCACGGCTTCCCATCATTGGATTATTGCTATTGGTGCTAATTAACTGACTCATTTTGTTAGTCCTCATTATCCTGAATAAACCCGCTATGCACCGAAGTGGCCTTTTCATTAGCAATCAGAACGCACTGTTCAAATTCTTCCGCTGTTACCCGTTGCCGTAATGCTTGAATCAAAAAGTGGTCTTTCGAAATATGCAGATTGATATTCCTTTCTTTTTCCTTCTGCCTTAAAACAGATAGCTGCCCGCAAATCTGAGTCCTGATCCAATGCCACGTTTTATGTGCGGTAGTGGCTCGGATATACCAATCACTGGCCTTATCACTGGCTTTAGTTAGTTGTGACTCAATTCTTTCCAGAGTGGCGTTAGCAACATTCAATGCCTCAAGGTGGTCTGTAATCGTCAGTAGCGACCCAACATCAATGCGCTCCTGGTTGTTTGCTTTGCTTATCCCCATCACTTACACCCCTAACTCTTTGTTGTATCGCTGGTGGCTCATGGCCTCCCAGTGCTGCCCGCCGTCTTTCGATAACAACCGCCAGCGGTGGGTAATGCGTAAAGACAGATAGCCATGTTGATACGTGCGGCGAGGGCGAACAGCTCCACGGCGGTACCGGTTTAAAATCTGAGTGGCCCCGATGTAGATCCGAAGCGGGATACGGTTACCTGATAAGGTCATAGTTCTGGTTTCCCCTTGTATTTACCCTGGTCAGAACAGCGTTGGGCATTGCTGGCGCATATGCCTTGCAGCTCTATTGATGGGGCCAGCGGTAAGGCATCACGCCAAACACATGCCGCGCGGCGGTATAGCCCTTTAGCTTCAAGCTCGATTGCTAGGTCGGCTTTTTGGGCGTAATTGTTCATGCCACCACCTGCAATAAAATGCTGTCCGGGTTCTGCAATTTGTCAGTAACGGCATCGAGCATCATTTCTTCCATGACCTGAGCACCCAGCGGGGTTAATTTGCTGGCATCATGGTTTAGCATCGCGCCATACGAGGTGGCTATTTTGCGCTGGCCGTCTGCAATGCCGTATTCAGCACGAAGCTGCTTCTCTACTATTTCTTTCAAACAAAGCTCTATGCTTACCTGTGAAACCTCGACACGAACCATTGCCTTGTTAATGGTCACGTTCGCCCAATCGCCGCCATAATGACGCTGGCAAAAATCCAGATAGGCGAGTGCAATACGCCGTCTGTTTAATTCAATTTTGTTAATTTTGTCTGACATGGCTAATTACCTTTTCTCTGGCTTTGGGCTGAGAGATTCCCCAACCGAAAGGCCATAGTTAATATTTTGTTTTAGTGATTACTTAATTAATAAGGTTTGGTTTTCATCAGCTCAATATGCTGGCTTGACCACTTCTCATATTTCTTCTGCCATTTAAGCATTTCGCGTTGCTTGGCTAACAGGCGACGAATGCGGCGCATACAGCGATTATGGGAGGTTATATATCTTGGTGATGGTTCACCTCTTTCCCAGTGAATACAGCCATCCACTTGTGTGTATTTTTCGCCAACCCGAGAACTAACACCTGCGCGTTTAAATACTTTTTCAGTCATGAAGTGAGCGAGACGATTAATCGCAGTTTCACGGCTAAGGCATTTCTTACGGCGACCATGACGCATAACGAAATAAACAGGTTCCGGTCTTAATTGAAATGCAACCTCGACACCACCATCATCAATTAAATCGAATTCCCACTCTTCGAATCTGGCTGGGTCAACTTTATCAATTTTCATTTGTTAGTGACTCCTGATTTCTTGGCTGTAAATAACGCGCCCTATAATCATAAGTTCGATGAGACTATCACTTGCAATCTCGAAACTTTGATAGAACTGATTGGACGGTAGAACCCAAACATTATTACGGATGAATTGGAGCCGCTTAATCATGAAAATACCATCAAGAAAGAAAGCAAAAATTCCATATTCAAAATAACGCATTGGTGTTGTATCGATAATGACCTTATCGCGACACTCAATTTCACCTGTCATTGTGTCGTCGGGCATTACCACCATGAATCTGTTTTGCTCGATTGGAGTAAACAGGTTCAGGTCATAAGTGCCGCGAGTTCTCTGGATCGGCATAATTTGATTATGAATTACTGGCGTTAAATTACTCATGATTCAACTCCTTGTTCATTTTTCGCGTCATGCTCTTCGAACTGCACGATGTTATGTACCGCCTCCGCCCACCAATACACCTGCAACCGTTGCTGCTCGTTCTCAATCAAAGGAATAACAACTGTCAGCAAATGAAGCGGACCTGCTTTGACGCGTAATAAGCGAGTGCGAGATACATTCTCGCTGGTGTCAGGGATTGGCTTACCACGGCTGCCCATCAGTTCAGCAATCAGGGCCTGAGTCTCTTTGTATGAAGGTGGGTAGATATCATCCTCATCAAGGAGCTGCATGATGCTGGTGAGCTGAATGTTGCTTAACCGGCGCTTAGTTGCCCCCAAGAGAACAATGGCCGATGCTTTATCAAGGCTCTCAGCTTCACCACACCATGACAGCTTGAGCAAATTACCATCGACGGCTAATGCGCTAAATTCAACACGGTATTTTTTAAGCATTGCATACCCCCTGTGCGGGAATACGACCCGCGAATGAAATAACATAATTACTTATCAATTTCCGTCGCGCTTCTTTATAGCTACTGGCAGTTACACGCTTCATTACGGGCTTGGCTTTAACATCAGAGCGTTTAATAGCTGCAAAAATAAATACCGTTAGTATTGTATTAATTTCAAGTTTATTAATACTAACTAGTGTGTTTTTAATAATTGGATGCTGGTTTGCTATTG
>NZ_JAZGQE010000550.1:0-315 GCF_048593885.1 Yersinia sp. 1252 StPb PI
ACCAAGATAATAGTGGGAAGCAAGCTGCTTGGAATAAGGCGGTAGAGAATGCGAGTGGTGAGTATTTTATCGGGTTGGATTCCGATGATGCTCTTATTAGTGGTTCAATAAGTAAACTACTTTCAATAACAAAAGTACTGGATGATAAAGACGTTATTGGTATAAGAGCTTTATCTGTTAGCTCAGAAACAATGAAACCTAATAATTATTACTTATCCAATGAAGATAAGAAAAGCTCATGGTTAGATGAGTTTCGCTCAGGTATCCGTGGTGAGAGAATTGATTTGTTTAAAACAGAGTACTTACAAAAATATT
>NZ_JAZGQE010000551.1:0-312 GCF_048593885.1 Yersinia sp. 1252 StPb PI
ATGGTGGGTCGTGCGGGATTCGAACCTGCGACCAATTGATTAAAAGTCAACTGCTCTACCAACTGAGCTAACGACCCGCTGTAATGCGGTACTGCTTAACATAGTGGTGGGTCGTGCGGGATTACTTGTCCTGCGGACTCGCCCTTCGGGTCAACGCTACGCGTTGCTGTCTCGCTTCGCTCGGCTCGAACCTTTACGGTTCTCATCCCTACGATTTGATACCCTGATAACTCTGCATAATGGTGGGTCGTGCGGGATTCGAACCTGCGACCAATTGATTAAAAGTCAACTGCTCTACCAACTGAGCTAACG
>NZ_JAZGQE010000552.1:0-294 GCF_048593885.1 Yersinia sp. 1252 StPb PI
GTATTACTATTCGCATCTGTGTTGATTTTCTTTGGCGCTGTGTTTTATTTTATCCATAAAAGTATTCCTAAGCGTATAATCGATTATCCTAAAAACTTCACATTTTTATCAAAAATTGATGGGTGCAGTATATTCACCAGCACTGAATTACATAACTTGGAAAGTCAGGAGAAAGTTAATACGTTTCTAAGTGGCCAATCATTAGAGTGTAATACTTACCCTTATATTTACTTAAACTATACAATAAGACACCCTACAATATCAGTCATTTCTTGTGAGTTTGAAGTTAATTAT
>NZ_JAZGQE010000553.1:0-293 GCF_048593885.1 Yersinia sp. 1252 StPb PI
GGGAACCAAATGATGTAATCGTGGAAATCCATCTCCTCATGTGCAAGGAACGTCAGTGCTCGCTTTGTCGCCAGAAAGGTGATATCGGTTCCAGTATGCTGCGGGAAGACCAGCGCACTGGCAGGTTGTGGTAATACCGAGCTGATATCCATGCCGGGCGGTTGTGCTGGAGTAAAAGTAAAGGTGCGTGGCGGCTGGTTGTCGGTGGTAAATGTATATTAGGATTTCCAGCACTAAGCCCTCTCGGCACGCCCTTGACGCCATCAGTTGAGCCACGGCGGCCCTGACCCATG
>NZ_JAZGQE010000554.1:0-283 GCF_048593885.1 Yersinia sp. 1252 StPb PI
GGTCGTTAGCTCAGTTGGTAGAGCAGTTGACTTTTAATCAATTGGTCGCAGGTTCGAATCCCGCACGACCCACCATTCTCCCCGCACGCCGGTTTGAATGTACGAAGTTGAAATCAGCGCAAAGATTTTTCTTCCTGTTTTGTCTAAAAAGTACCCGAAGTGCGAGTAATCCCGCACGACAGGCGCTGAATTGTCATTAGCAGCATACATAATGGGTCGTTAGCTCAGTTGGTAGAGCAGTTGACTTTTAATCAATTGGTCGCAGGTTCGAATCCCGCACGAC
>NZ_JAZGQE010000555.1:0-281 GCF_048593885.1 Yersinia sp. 1252 StPb PI
GCTACGATCCGACTTACATTTAGATATATGAGATACAAATACACTTGCGATAATCGTAGCCCAATATCTACTATGATATTTTATATACTGTTCTTTAAATCTTAACAGCCCGATCTCACTATCATCAAGATCTGAAACATTCAGGTTTTTAGTAATACTATCTGGATTTTGTCTATATTTAACAATGTAATCCTTACTTTCATAGATGGATTCACATTTACTAATTAAAATAGGAAAAATCAATTGATCTTCAAATCTGCGTCCAACATCAAAAATTATAT
>NZ_JAZGQE010000556.1:0-279 GCF_048593885.1 Yersinia sp. 1252 StPb PI
GTTACCTGTCTTGTAAAGCGAAGAGACATTAGCATTAAGCACAAAAAGTTAAAACGGTAAACTTGTAGAAACATAGGTATAAACAGGTAATCAATTGTAACAAAATATGTTTAATGGAACTTTCCGTAACTGATTGATTATATTTATTTTTAGGTAATTGCATATAACCAAAATAGTGCATAAGCACCAAAATGGTGCGAAAACATTTCAGTTTGTTTCTTTTTTGTTCTATTCGGATATCATATTTGTGAAATGGATCGAATATCACAGTTCCAATGC
>NZ_JAZGQE010000557.1:0-278 GCF_048593885.1 Yersinia sp. 1252 StPb PI
GTTTTATTTAAATCGGCATTTAAAGGGATAAAAAAATGCATAAGACAATATATCGATATAAAAATCTATGTTTAAGGTAAATAAATGCTCAAATATACTTTCTTTAAAAAGTTGCTATCATTGTTACATCCTGATTTAGGCAAGGTGTCGTAACCCACATAGGTTTATCTCACTATTTTCTTTTCAGGGGCGTAACGACATTGGCGCCGTATGCTGACTTGCAGCAGAAATAGAGTTTCCTATGAACGATGTTATCGGCAGTGATTTTATCATCTGCC
>NZ_JAZGQE010000558.1:0-272 GCF_048593885.1 Yersinia sp. 1252 StPb PI
TGCGGCTTTCCCTGCTTATTGCCAGCTTCGATAAATCCTAATCTGGCATTGTTTAGTTCAAGGGTAATAGACTGTCCGTTTTGCCCATCGTAAACATCGACCTTGATGCTTTCCCCGAACACCTCAACGATAGCGCCCTCCATGAGCACCTCCCTGCAAAACTCCGCCTGTTTGCCTTCCTTGGCAAAAATCACGGCCTGGTAGTTGGTGAATTCGTTTTTCTGCGACTTCCTGTCGTAGTAGCGAACCCCTCCACGTATTCCAAATCCTAT
>NZ_JAZGQE010000559.1:0-272 GCF_048593885.1 Yersinia sp. 1252 StPb PI
TGCGGCTTTCCCTGCTTATTGCCAGCTTCGATAAATCCTAATCTGGCATTGTTTAGTTCAAGGGTAATAGACTGTCCATTTTGACCATCGTAAACATCGACTTTGATGCTTTCCCCGAACACCTCAACGATAGCGCCCTCCATGAGCACCTCCCTGTAAAACTCCGCTTGCTTGCCTTCCTTGGCAAAAATCACAGCCTGGTAGTTGGTGAATTCGTTTTTCTGCGACTTCCTGTCGTAGTAGCGAACCCCTCCACGTATTCCAAATCCTAT
>NZ_JAZGQE010000055.1:0-26122 GCF_048593885.1 Yersinia sp. 1252 StPb PI
TGATTGCTAAAGATACTCAATTATTTTTATCTCTCATAATACAGAGTATATCTCTCAAAAATATATAAATTCAAATCGTGAAAAATAAAATCACGCTACCGCCCTTGGCTTAACAGCTACCAATGCACTGCTCTAAAATTCCTGTCTTTTGCTCAACTTAAAAACCCAATAAAAACAAATATTTAAGTCACATTCTTACATGCCTATTGTTTATAAAAACCTAATTCTCATACATCTAAACAGGCATTACAAGAGAAAGGAGTAGGCAAATATGTAATCACATATCATTAATATACCAATCGATACATAAAAATTACGAATTAAGAGATAGTTGAACAATCTCTTGTTTTACCAATTGTTCTAACAGATCAATATGCCCCTCATCGTCGTTCAACGCAGGGATATATTCAAATTTCTCGCCCCCGGCGTGCATGAAAATCTCCCGGTTCTGCTCCTTGATCTCCTCTAGTGTTTCAAGACAATCGGAAGAGAAACCAGGGCAGATCAGCTGAATATGCTTAATACCTTGAGCAGGGAGACTTTTTAATGTCTCGTCGGTATAAGGCGTTAACCAAGGTTCACGACCAAAGCGAGACTGATATGTCATCATGATATTTTCGGCTGGCAACACCAATTTGCCACGTAACGCGCGGCTGGTATCTTCACAGCGTTGTGGATAATCATCCCCCAGTTGAGCATAGCGCTTAGGAATACCATGGAAGGAAAGAATTAGTCTGTCAGGTTTGCCATGCTGCGCAAAAGCACGTTCAACACTTTGCTGTAATGCCGAAATATAGGTGGGATGTTCGGCATAATCACGGATAAAAGAAACTGATGGTAACCGACGATATCCTTTCAGAATACGGGCAACAGCGTCCCACACAGCGGCACTGGTTGAACAGGAATATTGCGGATAAAGCGGCAAAACCACCAGCTTAGTCACACCTTGGGCTAATAACATATCGATAGCATCTGGCAGATTTGGTGAGCCATAACTCATACCTAACTCAACCGGGATCTCTGGCATACGTGCCGCCAATGCTTTCTGCTGCCGTCGACTATAGACCAATAGCGGTGATCCTTCGTCCATCCAGACTGATTGATATAATTTAGCCACGCGAGGAGATCTAATAGGCAAAATGACACCACGTAACAGAGGCCACCACAGCCACGGGGAAGTATCAACCACCCGGCTGTCACTCAGGAACTCAGCCAGATAGCGTTTTACTGCTTGCGGTGTTGGGGCGTCCGGTGTCCCCAAGTTGACCATTAATACGCCGAGCTTACTTTGCATGATGCAAAATCCTTGTGGGGGATATTACGCTTATTATTCGAGCTTACGAATAAGCCTTCAACGAGATCCGTAAAACGAGAAAGGCGACCTTAGGCCGCCTTAGCTATCTTACCATCCAGAATTAACCGAGAATAGTCGCCAGTTCTGCACTGACTTCTGCTACTTTACGGGTTCCGTCCAGCTTAAAATATTGCGTATTGCCTGCATCAGCTTCTTTACGATAGTAAGAAACGAGTGGTGCAGTTTGTTGATGATATTCGATCAGACGTTTGCGAACAGTGGCTTCCTGATCGTCTTTACGAATAGTAAGTTCATCACCTGTTACATCATCTTTATCTTCAACTTTAGGTGGGTTGAATTTAATGTGGTAAACACGGCCTGAAGCAGCATGTACTCGACGCCCGACGATGCGTTCAACAATCAACTCGTCTGGTACAGCGAACTCCAGCACATAATCAACCTTGATACCGGCTTCTTTCATGGCATCAGCCTGAGGAATGGTACGTGGGAACCCGTCTAACAGGAAACCATCACGGCAATCGTCCTGGGTGATACGCTCTTTAACCAATGCGATAACCAGCTCATCAGTAACCAGTTTGCCGGCATCCATTATTTCTTTCGCTTTCAGACCTAACTCAGAACCTGCTTTTACAGCGGCGCGCAACATATCACCAGTAGAGATTTGCGGAATACCGTATTTCTCCATGATGAATTGAGCCTGAGTACCCTTACCAGCGCCCGGAGCGCCCAGCAGAATGATACGCATTGCGTAAATCCCCTTGCTATGTAGTTTTTCTATGTGTTTTTACTTAGAGCCTATCCCATTAGGGCTATTTTATTTGCCATTTTGAACCAAGGCAGTGCTCAGAATCCTCACGTACGATGTGTACGCTCCGGTTCTTCCGCGCTGTCCATGTTCAAACTGGCTGCAACAATGACGCCAACGGGGATAAGCTCTTAAAAAAATCGAAATTGCGGAAAACAAGCAACCATACCATTTTCAGGGGGGTTGGCTCAAGGCGCGCGAGGCCGGTTAGCAGGAGAGAATCAATGACATCCAGGAGAAATAAAAAAATAACCCATTGAAAATAAATAAAAAAACGCCCCAGATAACACATCTATCTGAGGCGTTCTATTACTCAATTAAGCCGTTAATAACTGATTCATTCTGCGGATAAACTGGTTAGGATCATCTAATGTTCCCCGTTCAGCTAGCAGCGATTGATCCAGTAATAACTCTACCCATTCAGCAAACTGAGCATCGTCAGTCACATCAGCAGCGCGTTTAACCAAGCTATGTTCAGGATTTAATTCAAAGATATACTTCACTTCTGGTGCCTGTTGGCCCGCAGCAGCAAACAATTTCGCCATCTGCGTACTCATTTCATCGGCATCAGTCGTCACTATCGCTGGCGTATCCGTCAAACGATGCGTCAGGCGGACATCTTTCACGCGTTCGCCCAGCAGGGTTTTAACCCGCTCAACGAATGGCTCCAGCGCTTTGTCGGCCTCTTGCTGATCTGGACGCTCTTCATCTGCCAGCTTATTCAGTGAGTCATCTGCTTTGCTGACTGACTGGAAAACTTTACCATCAAACTCGGTCAGGTAGCTCATCATCCATTCATCGATGCGATCAGATAACAGCAAGACTTCAATGCCTTTTTTGCGGAACAGTTCCAGATGAGGGCTGTTCTTCGCCGCAGCATAGCTGTCAGCAGTGATGTAATAAATCTTCTCCTGCCCTTCAGTCATACGGCTGACATAATCTTCCAAAGACACTGTCTGCGCTGAGCTGTCGGTATGGGTTGAAGCAAAGCGTAGTAACTTGGCAATAGTTTCTTTATTGCTACCGTCTTCCGCCGGGCCTTCCTTAAGCGCCATACCGAACTGCTGCCAGAACTGCTGATATTTCTCAGCATCATCTTTAGCCAGTTTTTCCAGCATTTGCAGCACACGTTTAGTCAGCGCACTACGTAGATTCTGAGTAATGCGGCTGTCTTGCAGAATCTCACGCGAGACGTTCAGCGGCAGATCATTAGAATCTATTAAACCACGAACAAAACGCAGGTAATTCGGCATGAACTGCTCAGCATCATCCATAATGAACACGCGCTGCACGTAAAGTTTCAAACCATGCTTATGGTCGCGATTCCACATATCCCACGGGGCCTGAGCTGGGATATACAGCAAGCTGGTATACTCCTGCTTACCTTCAACGCGGTTATGGCTCCAACTCATCGGGTCGGTGAAATCATGCGCGATATGTTTATAGAATGCTTTATATTCGTCGTCAGTAATCTCTGCTTTGCCGCGCGTCCATAATGCCTGAGCTTTATTGATTTTCTCCCAGGTGACCGTGCCGTCTTCTTCGTTTTTGCTTTGAATTTCAACTGGCAAAGCAATATGGTCTGAATATTTACTGATGACTGAGCGCAAGCGCCAATCATCCAAATACTCGTCTTCACCTTCACGCAGATGCAGGGTTATCTCTGTACCACGCTCTTCTTTGGTGATATCCGCGATGGTGTAGTCACCCTCGCCTGCCGATTCCCAGAATACGCCAGCATCAGCAGGCGCACCGGCGGCACGGGTACGAACGGTGACTTTATCTGCCACGATAAATGCGGAGTAGAAACCGACACCAAACTGGCCGATTAATTGGCTATCTTTGGCTTGATCTGAACCAATAGACTCAAGGAATGCTTTAGTCCCTGACTTCGCGATGGTACCAAGATTATCAATAACTTCGTCACGGCTCATACCGATGCCGTTATCACTTAGAGTCAAAGTACGCTTTTCTTTATCAAAAGATAAACGCACTCTCAGCTCACCGTCGCCCTCAAATAATTCAGGATTAGACAGCGCGCGGAAACGCAGTTTGTCTGCCGCATCAGAGGCATTAGAGATCAACTCGCGCAAGAAAATTTCTTTATTGGAATAAAGCGAGTGAATCATCAAATGGAGGAGTTGTTTTACTTCAGACTGGAATCCACGGGTTTCTTGACCTTTCATACTCATTAATTACCTCAATCCAAATTACCGACAGGTACATAAAATCGAACAATGAGTATCAGATGGGGCCAATAGGTGAAAGTTTCAAGTATGAGGACAGAAAAAAACAGAGAATCGAGGGCGATTGACTTATTATCCCTAACGAATTTATTCGTAAGATAATCAATAACAAGACTGTCGCCCACAGTAAAGAATGGGATCAATACTTAATAGGATTACGCCCAGCCAGTGAGTGCGATAATGTCGTACCATCAACCATTTCCAGTTCGCCGCCTACGGGTACGCCATGAGCAATACGGCTGGCTAATACGCCATACTGACCACACATCTGGCCGATATAGTTGGCAGTGGCATCCCCTTCTACGGTCGGATTAGTTGCCAAAATGACTTCAGTGATAGTTTCAGTTTCAAGCCGTTTTTCCAGCAAATCCAAACCAATATCGCCAGGGCCAATGCCATCCATGGGAGATAAATGCCCCATCAACACAAAGTAACGCCCACCAAACTGGCCGGTTTGTTCAATAGCATGGATATCTGCCGGGCTTTCGACCACACAGAGTTGGCCATTCTGCTGCCGGCGTGGGTTGGAGCAGATAGTGCAACGGTCTTGCTCGGTAAATGTACGGCAATCAGCACAGTGACCGATTTCGGACATCGCACGAGTCAACGACTGCGCCAGCCGCATTCCACCACTACGATCACGCTGTAGCAGTTGGAATGCCATACGTTGCGCTGATTTCGGGCCAACGCCCGGCAGGCAGCGCAACGCCTCCATTAATGACTCAAGGAGTGGACTGGTTTGCATCAGAACGGCATCTTAAAGCCTGGTGGTAATTGCATACCACTGGAGACCGAAGCCATTTTCTCTTTTTGCGTTTCGTCGATACGACGCGCTGCATCGTTCAATGCCGCAGCAATCAAATCTTCCAGCATTTCTTTATCTTCTTCAACCAATAGGCTTGGGTCAATTTCAACCCGGCGGCAGTTATGCGCCCCATTGATGGTTACTTTTACCAAGCCCGCGCCAGATTCACCGGTAACTTCCAATTTGGCGACTTCTTCCTGCATCTGCTGCATTTTTTCCTGCATCTGCTGGGCTTGTTTCATTAAATTGCCAATACCGCCTTTACCAAACATAGTCATCTCTCATAGCAAGGGGCCGCGTCAGTACACCATGTACTTACCGCAGCGGTTAAACCGGCCGGATACTCTCTTCATCCAATTCTGCATCGAAGAAACGACGCAGTGTCTGAATATTATTATCCGCAATAATCGACTGGCGTGCTTGTGCCAGCTTTTCTTCATAAATGGCCTGCCGCCATTCCAGCGGAGTACGCTCCGCCGGGTTGTCATCTTCGATAACGCTAAGTGTGACAGCATTACCGTGTAATTCACTCAATGCATCAGCCAGCGCCTTTTGTGCCGAAGGCGAATTTAAATGCCGCTGGCTAGAACGCAGGTGAAGGCAAATATTACCCGGTTCTATTTCTTCTTTAAATGCATTCAACGCAAGTTGCTGTACCAATTTCGGAACATGTAGCTTATCTATCTCTGCCGCCCAAGGATCCCGCACCATGGCGTCTTCAGCCAATTTGGCAGAAAGCTCTGGTGTTTTTTCATGCTCTAACGCAGAGCGCAACGCCTTAGGCGTGGTAACTGGCTCAGCTACGACCTCAGACTGATTCTGCGCGGTCCAGCGATAAGCTTCTTTCTTCGCCGGTTTCTTTTCTTCGGTTGATTTAGCGGCCAGACGCTGCTGGCTACGCTCAGTCACCGAAGCTAAACGCTCCAGTGCCGAGGTTGCCGGCCGCGCTTTTCCTGGCGCTGCCGGCTCATTCTTTTTTGGTGTGGTTGTCCCGGATTGTCGCAACAACTGGGTCCGTGCCTGAAGGAGCTGCGCAGTAGAATCTGGCAGCTGAGTACTCACTTCAGCGGCAAGCCCTAGCGGTGGTACATCTTGCGGTGGCCCTGAGTGAGTAGATGCGGGCTGTTGCGTATTTGGGGAGTGCTGCGGTGCATTGTTAGCCACAATCGCTGCTGGCGCACTGACAGATACACTCTGCGGTTCGGCAATTATCGCTTTAGGATGAAAAGCTAACGCTCGCAATAAGGTCATTTCAACCCCCATGCGGCGATCCGGCGCATAAGCCAGCTCTTTGCGGCCCATTAACAGTATTTGATAATATAGCTGGATATCTGTAGGCGGCAATGTGCGGGCCAGTTCGCGTAACCGAGGCTCAACCGTCGCATAGTGATTATCCAACATTGATGGCAGCAGTTGCACCATCGCAATGCGGTGCAGCAAACTTAGGGTTTCGACCAATAAGTTTTCCCAATCGACACCACGTGATGCCGCTTGTTCTACCTGAGCCATCACCCGCGCACCATCAGCACTGACCAGCGCCTCGATAATCGCCAAGGGTTGCTCGTCATCCAGCGTTCCCAGCATTTGACTGACTGTAGCTGTCGTCACATGCCCATCGCCCATCGCAACGGCCTGATCTGTCAGACTAAGCGCATCTCGCATACTGCCATCGGCCGCCCGTGCCAGTAATTGCAATGCTCGCGCATCACTACTGATTTGCTCTGCCAGCAATATTTTTTCAAGCTGCCCACGGATAACCTCAACATCAATCACTTTGAGATGGAATTGCAAACAGCGGGAAAGGATAGTCACCGGCAGTTTCTGAGGGTCCGTAGTCGCCAGCAAGAATTTCACATGAGCTGGCGGCTCTTCAAGAGTTTTTAGTAGCGCATTGAAACTGTGGCGCGACAGCATATGCACTTCATCAATTAAGTACACTTTGAAGCGGCCACGGGCTGGAGCATATTGAACGTTATCCAGCAGTTCTCGGGTATCTTCTACCTTCGTGCGCGAGGCGGCATCTATCTCGATCAGGTCAACAAAACGGCCTTGTTCGATCTCCAGGCAGTTAGCACAGGTACCGCAAGGCGTCGCTGTAATGCCGGTTTCGCAGTTAAGACCTTTGGCTAATAGTCGTGCAATCGATGTCTTGCCAACGCCACGGGTGCCGGAGAATAGATAGGCGTGATGAATTCGCCCTAATGAAAGGCCATTAGCCAGCGCCGTCAGGACATGCTCCTGACCAACGACGTCTGCGAACGTTTGGGGGCGCCACTTACGGGCAAGGACCTGATAGCTCATTAATACTTCATCATTGATTTATAAAGAATAATTTAATCACCAGTAAAAAAACCACTATTTAACCTACATATATTAAGTGGTTTGTTTTTGAACACATTAACCCGAATAGCTACAGGTTGAATCTTAGTGTACCAGTACGCCCATCGTCATTCCCACAAATTTACTTTGTGGAAGTAGAGTTGTCGATTCTTTGTACCCTGCGATGCCGTAATAATCCCGTTCTTATTTCCTTTCTGACTCTCCCCCATGTTGAAAGAATCGATATTGCCAGCAATGAATTTTACAACGGTGGCCTGTTCATTTTTATTCCACAATCTGGATGTTATGCTGGCAATCTATTGTGAAATACCGGCCTTAGTACGATCGGAAATTTGCTCTGACAGGTAACGGAGATTAGCAGAGTGTAAAGTTGCTTCCCTGACTGCTGGATTTTGCATGGTATTCAATCAGTGCCGATGCCTAGGCTATCAAGAAGTTATAGTTAATAATCAGCGGCACCCAGTTTTGGTCAATTAACAATGGACGGATTTATGACAAGTAAAAAAAGAGGGATGGGCTATATTGCTATCGTCGTTGATGATTACGATAAAGCGATTGAATTTTATACCGAAAAGTTAGGTTTTTTTCTGCGAGAAGATGAGGCACAACCAGGGAAACGTTGGGTGTCGGTTTCGCCGACAGAAGACAGTGAGTGTCGTTTATTGCTAGCTCGGGCATCCAATGACCATCAAACTGCGTTTATTGGTAATCAATGCGGTGGTCGAGTATTCCTTTTTCTTGAGACAGATAACTTCTGGCGTGATTATGAGTTGATGAAATCAAAAGGAGTGACATTCTGCGAAGAACCTCGCAAAGAGGAATATGGCATGGTGGTTGTATTCGAAGATATTTACGGTAATCGCTGGGATCTCTACCAAAAATAGTGAGTATAATTAGTGCGTTAGGAAAACAATAATGATAAGAATCATCTCGGTGAGAAGTCACCCTGAGTATAAAGATCAATCTATCCGCTATTTTCAGAATAAGTGGGCCACGGAAGAGACTAAAATGCTTTATCAGGATTGCATCAGTCTTTGTATTGCAGCTAAAAATCCTTTACCTCAATGGTATTTGATGGAAATGAATAATGAAATTATTGGTTGCGCTGGATTAATCACCAATGATTTTATTAGCCGTATGGATCTGTACCCTTGGTTATGTGCGCTTTATATTGAAGAGCAACACCGGGGGTATGCTTATGGTGAATTACTGATCAGGCATATTGCTAAAGAAACCAAACAATTAGGTTTTGATACACTACATTTATGTACTGACCATATCGGGTTCTACGAAAAGTATGGTTTTACTTTTACTGGATTGGGTTATCACCCATGGGGCGAGTCTTCACGTATTTATTCGCTGCCACTCTAATAAGTGAATGGCAGTTTGCATTGATAATATTTTCCCGATATTCATCGAATAATCTGACGGTCACGGTTGATGACCACCAGATTGTTATGCCTACCATCTTTCAGTCCAGAGTGCTGTTGGCTGCTTTCATTCACCCAAATCATCTACCTGGGTAAGTTTATCGGGATATATTCACTTGCAGCCTATCTGCAACTCCACATTCTTTGGGGATAAAATCAATGCCCGCTGAACGAGACCAAACTATAGCAAGTGATACCTTGCTGAGTCAGACGCGCTTCGCCGCCCAATTCAGGTAAATCAATCACAAATGCAGCGTCAGTCACGACGCCACCCAGCCGACGGATGAGCTTAACCGTTGCCTCGATTGTGCCGCCGGTAGCCAGCAAATCGTCAATCACTAAGACATTATCGCCCGGTTTAATGCTATCGGTGTGGATCTCAAGTTTGTCCGTGCCATACTCCAACTCATAGCTTTCGCTGATAGTTTCCCGCGGTAATTTACCGGGTTTACGCACCGGAACAAAACCGACACCCAGCGACAGGGCTACCGGAGCACCAAACAGAAAGCCGCGAGCTTCAGTACCCACTACTTTGGTCACGCCTTTACCCAGATAGCGCTCTACCAGCAATTCGATGCTAGCGGCATAGGCTAATGGATCTTCTAGCAAGCTGGTCACATCACGAAACAGTATTCCCGCTTTTGGATAATCGGGGATGGTTTTGATACTGTCTTTAATATATTGAAGCTGTTGTGCTGTATTAGGTGCAGTAGCGGTCATAATTTGTGCCTGATAAAACTGCTGTACATACTTAAGCGCGGCCAGTCGATGTTAAATGGCATCGGCTGAGTAACTTAGTCTCACTATCGATAATACTCCGATAGTTTAAGTCACTGCATCCTTAACATTAAGGATGCAACGAGGGATTACCCCGCGCACGAAAACGCTCAAATCTATGCAAACTGGCACTAAAATGCAACTAGTGTGAATTGCTCAGCGCCGTTTTTGTTGCGATAGGTCAATAACTGGCATTCGCCACATAAAGGTCAACAGTAGGGTTAACATAATAAGTAATATGCCTCTCACCCACCAGATTTTCACCAACCAAAGTGAAACAGCAAATGTAAGTATGGTAACCAGTATTGCCTTCCATTTAGTGCCCACAGGCAATGCTCGATGTTGTTGCCAGGTACGTATATAGCTACCAAACCATGAACGGTAGAGCAACCAGTGATGAAATCGCGGGGAGGATCGTGCAAAACACCAGGCGGCCAACAGCAAAAACGGTGTGGTGGGTAACAGAGGAAGCACGACACCTAACGTTGCCAATATCACCGCCAGCCAACCCAAGGTTATCAAAAACCAACGAGACATAAGCTCCCTTTATCATCACTTTAATAAAGCGTTATCATTAACCCATGCGTTGAACATCATCAATAGATATTCTTGCCATTATTTGCACCAGACGTCGGTATCTATTTTATTTACCCTCCTCCAAGCTTGTATCTGCCGCCATTCGAAGGCAAGCTGGCGGGAAATGCCAAGGAGAAGCGCCATGAGTACGGAAAAATTATTGCAGGTGCTTGAAAGTCAAATTGAAGCGCTGTCAGCGCAAGTTGGCCCTCAGGCAAACATTCCCTCTCAGCAAGCCCGTTTTGATCTAAAGCTGTTTGGTAATCATGGCAACCGTTTCCGCGATTATCTACAGGAAATACGTAAAAATATGGCACAACTAAAGCAGGTGGTTGCTGATAATCGCACACAACAGGTTGCTTTTCTCGCTGAAAAACTGGTTGCCCAGATTTCTGCATTGCAAAGAGAATTGGCGACACAAAAATTAAGAAAATCCAATCCTGAACCTCGGGATAATAAATTGGACCCTTACCATAAGCTGGCTGAACATCAAGATTATGAACGGCGAATATTGGCCATGATTCAGGATAGAGAGAGCCAACTTGGTAAGCAAAGTTTGTTATCTGAGCAGCAGAAAATACAGAAAGAGCTAGCGGCACTCGAGGGGCGCCTAATGCGCTGCCGGCAGGCGTTGATAAGAATAGAACGCAGTATTGAGAAAAAAGAGAACGGTTTTTGAATATTTGTCACATTTTTTGAATCATTGAGATTCCGACAGCAAATAGTTCTCTATAATGTTTATGCCCGCCCTCTTTCAAGTGCAGATGTTGACGGCTTGCGTTCACCCGAATTACTGACTGGTGTCAGTTAATCGGGATTACCTGGCTTACCGCTTTCCAGCATGTTGAAATCTAGTGGGTATATAGGTTGAATCAGGTCAGGTGGAACCCAGGTACGATATTCACACCCGACTTCCCGATTAACTGCAAATCAAATGTTGGTCAGATTATGTCAGTTGAAAAAGCTCCACCAGAACTGCAACTGGCAGTAGATCTTATCTATCTGCTGGAATGCAATGAGATAGCGCCCGAGACAGCACTGGCGGCGTTAGCGATCGTGCAACTTGATTATCAGCGTAAGCTCCGCCGTCAAAACTCAGATTGAAGATATCACTTCTGCTGTTTAGCCAAGGCGATACACTAACGTGTCGCCTTAGTGATGCAGGTATATTACCCGACCTGTAGAGACTCCATCAGTAATGGTGCGCTACTGCCTATACAGCCTAATACCTTAAGCAAGCGGCTTATTGATATCCGGTAAGTCAGGCTTAGTATCTCCCAATTCCGATTGCTCAGCCGGTAAGCCCTGTTTATCAAGCGGGCGACTGACTTCCTGAATCTCGGTACCATCTGGTTTGTGCAGATACACTTCCAACTGGTTAAAGGCGATATTAATGTCATTATCACGACATAACTTATCAATAGCCCTGTTCAATTCATCCACCGTATAGCTGCGATCTCTCAATTCACGAACATACAGGCGTAACTCATGATCAAGAGTGCTGGAACCGAAGTTTAGGAAGAAGACTTGCGGTTCAGGATCAACCATAACTCGTGGATTCTCATGGGCGGCTTGTAACAGTACATCTTTTACTTTCGCCAGATCAGAACCATAGGCGACACCCACTTTAATGATGATGCGCGTAATGGTATCTGACAGTGACCAGTTGATCAGGCGCTCGGTAACAAATGCTTTGTTCGGAATAATGACTTCTTTACGATCAAAATCGGTAATTGTCGTCGCACGGATGCGTATCTTGCTGACATTCCCCGAAAAAGTACCAATGGTAATGGTATCGCCGATACGAACGGGCCGCTCAAACAGAATAATCAAACCGGATACAAAGTTGGCAAAGATTTCCTGCAAGCCAAACCCCAAACCAACAGACAATGCCGCCACTAACCATTGCAATTTATCCCACGAAACACCGAGCGAACTTAACGCGGTTATCCCACCGACCGCCGTGATGAGATAAGTCAGAATGGTGGTGATGGCATAAGAAGTGCCTTGGCGCAGTTGCAGGCGCGACAATACCACAACCTCAAGTAAGCCCGGCAAGTTACGAGTCAGAACATAGGCAACCACCAATGCCATCAAAGCCACCAGCATATTCCCCAAGGTCACAGCCTGCGCGACGCTAGCACCAGCGACTGTTGAGGTGTAATGCCACAAAGAGATACTGTCCAGATAGGAAATAACCGTTATCAGGTCCGCCCAAATCCAATAGAAACAAGTGGCAAAAATCAGGAAGAGCGCCATCGTTGTCAGGCGTAATGACTGTTGGTTAATTTGGTCCAAGGCTAATGGCGGCTCTTCAACCGGCTCACCACCTTCAGCCCCCTCTTTCACCAAACTTTGCCGCCGGGCAATGGCCCTACGATAGGCCAAACGCCGCGCGGCTACCCCTAAACCTCGAATTGCCGTCAGGTAAACGATATTCCACAGGAACAATAAGTACAGGCTATCAATCCAGCGACCAGCCAGTTGCAGTGTCGTATAAAAATATCCTGCCATCATTAAGCCAATCAATATGATGGGGGTTACCGCAACCGCAGTCACAATCACCAACCGCACCGCATGGGAATCTTTTTCACGCCAACTATCGCGGCAGAATGGATAGACAAACAGGGCCAGCAGTGCCAATGCAATAACAATAACAATTTGCCCGATGACATCATCGACCAATCGAAGTGGACTTTTCTCTCCCAGTTCCGACCAGAATATCACCGGCAACAATGCCCCCCCTAATCGCACCATTTGGCGGCGATAATGCGCGCATCGGTCAGCCGCAATCATAAAGTGTCGCTCGGTAATTCCCCCTGGCGAGAGCATACGATAGGTCAGATCAAATATTAGCCAGAACAGCGCCAAACGTTGGAATAAGCTCCAGAGGAAATCACTAAGATTAAAGTCTGAACGCAGGCACCAATAGCCAATACCTAGGATAATTAAGGCCCCAGGCAAGACTTTCAGTAAAGTGAGCATAATGGCATTTGGCGTATGCATTTGGCTGTCGTGCTTGAGTTGCCCGACGTCAGCCGCCAACCTATCCAAATGTTTATTAATGATGTTATAGCGTGATCGGATCACCCCCACCACAATCAACATGGGTAGTAAGAACACCACTGATTTGATCAACCCCGCTAACACATCCCCCGGTGACAGGGTAAAGTGAAAATTGCTCAGTTCAGCTTTAAGTGCGCCCGGTAAGGCTTTTAGCCAAGACCAGTCCATCGGTTTATTGCTACTGACCCAAAAAATCTGCTGTGTCAGAGTATGTTGCAGTGATTCATTGACGCTGAGCAACTGCTGTTGGTTAATTTGCAGATTGATAGCCAATGTCAGTTGGTTACCCAACTGTTTATTCAACTGATCCAGTAGCTCACGGCGGATATCAACAATTTGCCCCAGCGCGTCTTCTACATCAGGACTGATCTTCTCTTTACTGTCATTCATCAGGGTTTGGATATAGTCATCCCCCTGGAATAGCTGGTCACGTTGCTGATTTATTTCAAATTGCTCCAAGCGCAAGTCAGCAATACGTGGCCCCATATTGGTTATCAAACCCGCAGCCGGTAAATTGAGCTGCTGTTGATACAAGATACGCGAAAGCAACAAGCTACCGCGTAATACGGTAATTTGTTCTTTTAAGTTACGTTCCGATTGCAGCGCGCGATCCAGCCAGTTTTTAACTCTGATATTCTGTTGTACCAGGGTGTTGCCTTCTTTCGTGGCATTAATCAGGCGCTGACTTAATTCTTTGTTAATCGTCAGTTCTCGGCTAACTAACGGATCATTTTGAATATCAGTTGCATCATTAGGTGCTTGCGCTTCTTTGGCTGTTTTTTCTGATAGGATTAATCGTTTGCCGCTGACCACCTCTTGCAGTAGCTGTACGTAGCGCTCCAGTTGGTTTATGTGCGCAGTAGTGTAATCCCGTTGTTTTTGCAGTAAATCCTGTAAGGTGGTGTTAGCTTCCAGATTTTTACGTTGCAAATCCAACTGCGCATTTAACATCACCTGCTCAGTCAATAACTCTTGCTGCTGGGTTGGACGCAGAACCTCTTGATTTGGCGCTAATCCATTGAGTTGATTGCGAATCTGCATTAAACGCATTGATGCGTTATACATTGCACTCTGCACCCGTTCGGGCTGAGTTTGCAGGGCAATTAACTGGCTATTATAAGCGGAGAGGTCTTCCTGAGCTGATTGTAAATCATCCAGCGTTTCATTTAGACGTGATTCCAATTGGCGCAGCGAATAATTCGCCAATGACTCCCGGGTCAGCGGGTCAGCGGTACTATTCTTAAGCGCATCCAGCCCCTCTGTCGCCTGCCGTAATTTTGCGGGAGCTTGTGCCAGTTGTTGTTTAAGTTGACTGGCCTCTTGCTTGGTACGCTCAATGGTATCAAGGTATTCCAACGTTTTAGTCAGATCCTGCTGTGATAACTTTTCCGCTGGCGACAATATTTTTTGTTTTGATAGTGTATCCAGTTGGCTTAATACCTCAGTGCGGGTCGGCACATCAATATTGATTCCAGATGCAAAAGTCGATGGCAAAGATATAAAGGCAATTATAAGCAGGATAAGCATTGTCTGAAGGCGTAATAAAAATGCCCCCACTGACGTCATGACTGGCATGGATAAGGGTAAAGAATATTGATTATGGGATCTGCTGCTCATATTTGAACTTCATTTCAACAGAGAGGCTGAAATCCTATCACGTTCAGTCTCGAGTCATAATAAGAAAAATCTTTCAGAGCGTGAATAGCTGTAATAATGCGGGCTGTTACGCAGTTGTTGTTGAATAGGATGTAACAACCAGCAATATCAGTTGATTCAGGGAAGAGTAATAATCCCCTTATTACTTAGAACGTGAGAACTTTATCAGCGGCTAACGTCCATTGAGCCAACTCAACCAAAGTACCGATTTCTGCACCATCAACCAGCGTTAACCCAGTCACACCACGGGCATCGGCGCAAGTTTTGCATAATTTAACCGGAACATTCTGTGCTGTAAGAATCTCTAGCATCTGCTGTAAATTGTAACCTTCACGTGGTTGTTGCCCGTTAAGACCAGCAATGACGGCATCAGACATTAAAAAAAGGCGTAAATCGAGATCGGCTTGTTGTTCTTTTAACGCAATAGATAAACGCAGAGCATTAAATAATGACTCATGGCCATAGGCGGCCCCATTCGCAATCACAACCAGTGAACTACTCATATAAACCTCCAGTTAATCCGATGCTTTGTTATTTAACCCTTTTCGCAACGAAAGACTATGGCCTAGCATCTCCAGATAGGCATCAATTAATACCGGTGCCTCTTGTTTTATATCAAAACTTTCTGGCATAAAGAGCCAGTTTTCCATCAAACCTGTAATATAAGCTTTCATGATAATCGCAGCTCGACGAGTATCAAGGTTGACGGGCAATTGATTTGCATCAATACAGTCTTGCAAAACCGATTCAATTCGCTCATAACTAGCTAAATCAAGAACTTTACGCGCGTCATGGACTGAGGTCATCTCACCGATAAACTCACATTTATGGAATACAATCTCCATTAGTGCACGGCGTCGGCAATCCTCACGCGTAGAAACAAGAACATAGATGAGTATTTCACGCAGGATGCGGAGTGGATTATCGGGATATTTTGCCTGATACTCTAATTCGAGCTGATCAATTTTAGACTCTGATAACTCCCAAACTTCGTTAAACAGGTCTACCTTATTCTTGAAGTGCCAATAAATTGCGCCTCGGGTTACGCCTGCGGCGGCGGCAATATCAGTAAGTGAAGTGCCGGAAACGCCATGCGCAGAAAACTCCCGCACTGCGGCATCAAGAATTTGTTGCCGGGTCTCTTCGGCTTGCTGTTTGGTTTTTCGTGCCATAGCGTTGTTTTTTCGAGGGGGTGCGATTTACATACATTCACGAATGTATGTACCATAGCACGCACATATAATTTACGCAGCAATGGGTTTTAAAGCTTGTGATCCATTGAATTAAATTAAAAATCGGACACTTGAGGTTTATCTATGAGCAAAAACAGAGGGGTAATGCCTCTGGCTGCAATTCTGGTACTTTCAGGCAGCTTAGTACTTATAGGATGTAATGATAAAGATGCGGCGCAAGCCCATGCTCAACAGGCACCTGAAGTCGGTATTGTGACATTGAAAGCAGCACCACTGAATATCACAACCGAACTACCGGGCCGCACGTCCGCATTCCGTGTTGCAGAAGTTCGCCCACAAGTTAGCGGGATCATTCTTAAACGTAACTATGTTGAAGGCAGTGATGTCACCGCCGGAACATCACTTTATCAAATTGATCCAGCCACATATCAGGCCGCTTATGACAGCGCCAAAGGTGATTTAGCGAAAGCACAAGCTGCCGCTGAAATTGCCCGCCTGACAGTGAATCGCTACAAACCATTACTGGGTACCAATTACATCAGTAAGCAAGAGTATGACCAGGCTGTGTCTGACTCAATGCAAGCTAATGCGAGTGTTCTGGCAGCAAAAGCGGCGGTAGAAACAGCGCGTATTAACCTGGCATATACTCAGGTTACGTCGCCAATCAGTGGGCGTACCGGTAAATCTTCAGTTACTGAAGGTGCATTGGTGACCAGTGGTCAGGCAACGGCAATGACCACAGTTCAGCAACTTGATCCGATGTATGTCGATGTGACTCAATCAAGCGATGAATTCTTGCGCCTGAAAAAAGAGCTGGCTGATGGCACGCTCAAGCAAGAAAACGGCAAGGCCAAGGTTCGCTTGTTACTGGAAAACGGCTCTGAATACGCACAAACCGGTACTCTGGAATTCTCTGGTGTCACCGTCGATGAAACGACCGGTTCAATTACTATCCGTGCCATCTTCCCTAACCCGAACGAGGCGCTGCTGCCTGGCATGTTTGTTCGTGCCCGTTTGGATGAAGGTGTCAGACCTGATGCACTGTTGGTGCCTCAACAAGGTGTGACGCGTAACCCACGTGGCGAAGCTACTGCTATGGTTGTCGGCGCAGATGACAAAGTTGAAATGCGCACGCTGGTTGCTAATCAGGCCATTGGTAATAAATGGTTGGTTACTGAAGGATTGAAAGCAGGCGACCGCCTGATTGTTTCCGGCTTGCAGAAAATCAGACCGGGCGTGCAGGTAAAAGTGCAGGAAGTTACTGACCCGGCGCAAAAAGCAGCTCCGGCTGATACAGCGAAGAAGTCTTAAAAGGAGCCGGTAATTCATGGCTAAGTTCTTTATAGATCGCCCTATTTTCGCTTGGGTTCTCGCCATCATTCTGATGTTGGCTGGTGCACTTGCGATAATGAAATTACCCGTTGCGCAATATCCAACCATTGCGCCACCGGCAATTACAATCTCCGCCAACTATCCTGGCGCCGATGCGACTACTGTTCAGAATACAGTTACGCAGGTTATCGAACAGAACATGAACGGTATCGATAACCTGCTGTATATGTCTTCCAGCAGTGATTCCTCCGGTAACGTTCAGTTGACGTTGACCTTTAACTCAGGCACTGACCCAGATATCGCTCAGGTTCAGGTCCAGAACAAACTGCAATTAGCTATGCCATTACTGCCGCAAGAAGTGCAGCAGCAGGGCGTGAGCGTTGAAAAGTCCAGTAGTAGCTTCCTCATGGTTGCCGGCTTTATTTCTGAAGACGGCACCATGAAACAAGAAGATATCGCGGACTATGTGGGTTCTAACGTTAAAGATCCAATTAGCCGTACCGCCGGTGTGGGTGACGTTCAGTTATTTGGTTCCCAATACGCAATGCGTATCTGGATGGATCCGCATAAACTGAATAATTTCAAACTGACACCGGTTGATGTTATTAATGCCATTAAAGTACAGAACAATCAGGTCGCAGCAGGCCAGTTAGGGGGGACTCCACCCGTACCTGGTCAAGAGCTGAACTCATCAATCATTGCGCAGACCCGTTTAACCAACGCAGAAGAATTCAGCCAGATCTTGCTGAAAGTGAATACTGATGGTTCGCAGGTTCGCCTGAAAGATGTGGCTATCGTTCAACTGGGTGCTGAAAGCTATAACATCATCGCCCGTTATAATGGTAAACCTGCGGCAGGTATCGGTATTAAACTGGCAACCGGTGCTAACGCCCTGGACACCTCTGCTGCAGTAAAAGCTGAACTGGCGAAATTACAACCCTTCTTCCCGAATGGGTTGAAAGTGGTTTATCCGTACGACACCACCCCATTCGTTAAAATCTCTATTAACGAAGTGGTTAAAACACTGGTTGAAGCCATCATTTTGGTGTTCCTGGTAATGTATCTGTTCTTGCAGAACTTCCGGGCAACATTGATTCCAACGATTGCAGTACCGGTCGTATTGCTGGGTACTTTCGCTATTCTCTCCGCCTTTGGCTATTCGATAAACACCCTAACGATGTTCGGGATGGTGTTGGCGATAGGTCTATTGGTAGATGACGCCATCGTGGTGGTAGAGAACGTCGAACGTGTGATGCAGGAAGAAGGGCTACCGCCGAAAGAAGCCACCAAAAAGTCTATGGAGCAAATCCAGGGCGCATTGGTGGGGATCGCGATGGTACTGTCGGCAGTATTTATCCCGATGGCCTTCTTTGGCGGCGCAACCGGGGCGATTTATCGTCAGTTCTCTATCACCATTGTTTCAGCCATGGTGCTCTCGGTTCTGGTGGCATTGATTCTGACACCCGCACTGTGCGCGACAATGCTGAAACCTATCACCAAAGGTGAACATGGGCCGAGTACCGGCTTCTTCGGTTGGTTTAACCGCATGTTCGAGAAAAGCACCCATCACTACACTGACAGCGTTGCCAACATTTTGCGCAGCACTGGCCGTTATCTGCTGATCTATCTGCTGATAGTGATTGGTATGGGCGTGTTGTTCCTACGCTTGCCGACATCATTCTTACCAGAAGAAGATCAGGGTGTATTCCTGACCATGGTGCAAATGCCTGCGGGTGCGACGCAAGAACGTACTCAGAAAGTGCTAAATCAGGTTACTGACTATTATCTCGACAAAGAAAAAGACGTGGTTAACTCTGTATTTACCGTTAACGGCTTCGGTTTCAGTGGTCAGGGTCAGAACACGGGTCTGGCATTCGTCAGTCTGAAAAACTGGGATGAGCGTCCGGGAGAACAGAACAAAGTTCCAGCAATTGTCGGCCGCGCATCTGCTGCCTTCTCGCAAATCAAAGACGGTTTGGTCTTCGCCTTTAACTTGCCAGCGATTGTGGAGTTGGGTACTGCTACCGGCTTTGACTTCCAGTTAATTGATCAGGGTAACGTCGGCCATCAGAAATTAACTGAAGCGCGTAACCAACTGCTCGGTATGGCGGCGCAACACTCAGATATGCTGGTCGGTATGCGGCCGAACGGACTGGAAGATACACCTCAGTTCAAAGTGGAAGTTGATCAGGAAAAAGCACAGGCTCTTGGTGTTTCGATTTCCGATATCAATACCACGCTCGGTTCAGCAATGGGCGGCAGTTACGTAAACGACTTTATCGACCGTGGTCGTGTGAAGAAAGTTTATGTACAAGCTGATGCGCCTTTCCGTATGTTACCGGGTGATATCGATAAGTGGTATGTCCGTAACAACGCCGGTCAGATGGTATCGTTTAATACCTTCTCCACCGCGAAATGGGAATACGGCTCACCTCGACTTGAACGTTATAACGGTCTGCCATCCATGGAAATTCTGGGTCAGGCAGCACCGGGTAAAAGTACCGGTGAGGCAATGGACCTGATGCAGGACTTGGCATCTAAATTGCCAAGCGGCATCGGTTATGACTGGACCGGCATGTCTTATCAAGAACGTCTGTCAGGTAACCAGGCTCCCGCGTTGTATGCCATCTCACTGATTGTGGTGTTCTTATGTCTGGCTGCGCTGTATGAAAGCTGGTCGATTCCATTCTCAGTTATGTTGGTGGTACCGCTGGGTGTTGTGGGCGCGTTACTGGCGGCCTCTCTGCGTGGGCTCAATAACGACGTTTACTTCCAGGTAGGCTTATTGACCACTATCGGACTATCGGCCAAGAACGCCATCTTGATTGTTGAGTTTGCTAAAGACTTAATGGACAAAGAAGGGAAAGGTTTGGTGGAATCAACCTTGGAAGCAGTACGTATGCGTCTGCGACCAATTCTGATGACGTCATTAGCCTTTATTCTAGGGGTTCTGCCACTGGTTATCAGTAGTGGTGCAGGTTCTGGTGCACAGAATGCGGTAGGTACAGGTGTTATGGGCGGGATGGTAACCGCGACTGTACTGGCTATCTTCTTTGTTCCGGTCTTCTTCGTGGTGGTTCGCCGTCGCTTTAGTCGAAAAAGCGAAGATGTAGAACACTCGCATGCGGTTGACCATAAGGCCAAGTAAACCTTACGTCACCACAATTGATGAAATACATCATTAAGAAAACCCGCAGACTTAGGTTTGCGGGTTTTTTATTTTCTGTACTTGAAACTCAAAAGTGAATAGCGCATAATTATTGTTATAGTATAACATAACAATTGGAGTTTTTATGAAACCTGGCATCCACCCTAACTACCGGACAGTGGTTTTTCACGACACCAGCGCAGATACCTATTTCACCGTGGGTTCCACCATTGCCACAGCACGCACCATTGAGCGCGATGGGCAGACCTATCCTTATGTCACGCTGGATATCTCCTCAGCCTCACATCCGTACTACACCGGTAAACAAAAAGAGTTCTCCAAAGAAGGCAGTACTGCGCGCTTCAATCAACGTTTTGGTCGCTTCTTGACTAAAAAAGCCAGCTAATCCTGAGAGTTAACTATGCAAGTATTGAGTTCATTACGTTCAGCTAAAAACCGTCATCCCGATTGTAAAATCGTTCATCGTCGTGGTCGGGTATACGTTATTTGTAAAAGTAACCCACGTTTCAAAGCGGTTCAGGGAGGGACTCATAAGAAGCGTTGATTTTGATTTGGTCTTTAGCCCATCAGTTGATGGTATTGATAAGCCCCGTTGCTGCCCAACGGGGCTTTTTCATGTTAAAGAAGAGAGTTATCAACCAAGGTCAAGTACTCAGCCTCTGACCAAAATCAAAGACTGAGCGCTAGCCACTTTGTTTATTGGTTTATAGTTACTTCATACTGTTCACAATGGTATCTACATTGTGTTTAAAAGCTTCAGCATAGGTTGCTGCCGGGCCACCGGTTGCAGATAAGGCTTCAGGGTAAAGCTCCCCACCAGCTTTAGCACCACTGGCTGCGGCAATCTGTTTTACTAAACGCGGATCAGTCTGATTTTCAATAAAATACGTTTTTATTTTCTCTTGTTTGATCTGTTTAATTAGCGCGGCTACATCGCTGGCACTGGCTTCAGCCTCAGTGGAGAATCCGACGGGCGATAAGAAGTTAACCCCATACTCTTGGCTAAAATAGCCGAAAGCATCATGGCTGGTCAGGACCTTACGCTTATCCATCGGGATCGTGGCAAATTGAGCTTTCGCATAAATATCCAGTTTTTCCAATTGCTGAATGTATTCTCCACCACGTTTACGGAAATAATCAGCATCCTCAGGATCGGCGACAATCAATGCATTCATTACGTTGTTGGCATACTTGATACCATTCGCCATGCTGTTCCATGCGTGGGGGTCCGTCACCCTCTTTCCCTCATCATCCATTTTACGCGTATCGATCCCGGTAGAGGCGACAACGACCTGCCCTTTATAGCCAGAAGCACTGATCAAACGCTCCAACCACCCTTCAAGCCCTAGCCCGCTGATAAACACCACATCAGCGTTAGATAACTGTTTACTATTTTTCGGCATTGGTTCAAAACTATGGGGGTCCCCATCCGGGCCGACCAATGTCACCACATTGACATGCTCGCCCCCCACCTGCTGGACGATATCGCCTAAAATAGAAAAACTGGCTACAGCTTCAACAGTTTTTGCCATCGCCAATGGGCTAGACAGTAGGGCAGCTACCGCCAAACTAATAGGTAAACGCTTCATTTAACTCTCCTTTAACGACCGGTACTTCTTAACGGCGCGCGGTTGCTAAAACACCACCACGCGTTCCAAATAGAATAGATACAAAGAAAATCAGGCTGGCACTAAGGACTATTGCCGGCCCGGCAGGTAACGAGGCGTAATAAGACCACAACAAGCCGACAAAACTGGCAACTATGCCGATGGCCATGGCAATACCTAATGTATGAGGGAGATTTTTGGCCCAAAAACGGGCACTGGCAGCAGGCAACATCATTAATCCTACCGACATCAGGGTGCCAAGAATCTGAAATCCGGCGACCAGATTGATAACCACCAGCGATAAAAACAGAGCGTGGACCACCATCAGCCAGCGCCCCATACTGACCCGTAGAAAGACAGGGTCGAATGACTCAATCACCAGTGCGCGATAAATCGCCGCTAAAGCCAACATCGAAACCGTCGTAATAACGCCGACCATGGTCATGGCACTGACATCAACAGCCAAAATAGAACCAAATAACACATGAAGCAGATCCATGCTCGAGCCACGTAGAGAGACCAGCGTGACCCCCAACGCCAGCGAGCCCAGATAAAAACCGGCAAAGCTGGCATCTTCTCTTAATAGTGTTCGTCGGCTGACCCAGCCGGACAACATAGCAACCGCTAATCCGGCAATAAACCCACCCACGCCCATTGCCACCAGTGACATTCCTGAAATGAGGTAACCGATAGCCGCTCCCGGCAATACCGCGTGAGATAGGGCATCCCCCACCAGGCTCATTCGCCGTAATAACAAGAAAACCCCTAAAGGAGCTGAACTGAGTGACAAAGCCAGACAGGCGACTAATGCCCGCCGCATAAAGCCAAAATCGACAAAAGGATCAGCAAATAAATGGAACAATGTCATCAGTTGATAACCCTTTGCTGTTCGGGTTGAGGAGCCAGAGAAGAGAGTGCGCAAGATGAGCTGTGGCAGTGATGCCATTGCGCCAGAACCTGTGCAGATGAGTCCCAACAGTTACCAAGAGGTGCCAACCACAAGGCGCGGGGGAAATGCTCAGCGACCATCGACATATCGTGTAAGACAGCAATAATTGTCCGCCCCTCATCCTGTAACCGATGAATAACATCGAGTAACAGCCGCACGGTTTGGCTATCAATACCGGTAAAAGGCTCATCCAGTAATATCAGTTGTGCCTGTTGCACTAAAAGACGGGCAAACAGCACCCGTTGCAACTGCCCGCCAGAAAGCTCACCAACGGGTTGGCGCGCCATTTCCTGCATACCGACGGTGTTTAATGCCTTTTTGATTCGTTGCCGTGATTGATGATTAATGCCCCCTAGTAGCCCACTTTGTGGCCAGCCCCCCATCGCCACGACATCCTGAACGACAATGGGGAACTGTTTATCTAACTCAGCTTGCTGTGGGAGATAGGCTATTTGAGGGTGCACTTCTCCGGTAAAAGTTATTTCCCCCATCACTGCGGGTTGTAAATCTGCCAATGTTTTAAGTAGGGTTGATTTACCCGCTCCATTTGCCCCAATGATGGCCGTGAGAGACCCGGCAGTAAAACCACCATCAATTGGCGGGGTAAGTGCATGCCGATCATATCCAATCTCAATATTTCTCAACTTTATCATGGCAATATATTCGCCCAATAAATAGCTCCCCACAGCAGCAAGCAAAGTAAGGCGACTCCGCTGATACGCTGTAATGACGAAAGTGAGAACAATGTCCAGTAGGAAGGCAGGGTTAACCGGGTAAGGAAAGCGTGTTTATTCATAGTAGAACAGAGCATGTGTTTTTATGTGATACATTATAACATCACATAAAATTATTAAATTCAAGAAAACATCATGATTGACGGGTTTTAAAAGTAACAAGTTTTAGCACGCTAGCCCCACCGCCCTCAGTAAACGGAAGCAAACCTGCCGCTAATGGCAAACCAGACAGCGCAAACATGCTTAGTAACAGTAAATTAAACAATTTTTACTGTTACTCCACTGGTGAGGTCAGGCAGGGTTTTGGTATTCTAACCTCAACATTGTTCGGTAATGCTCGCAAAACGATAAATTACACAATAGAAAACAGGTAATATCCTCCCCTGCTCTTGACCAAACCCGCTGAGCATTCTAGGTTAATAGAGAGTAGTTAAATTAATCGTGAGTAATAACCCTAAATATGAAGAACCCTATTTAGACTGCGTTATTTTATAGGAAGAGCGTGTTATTGAAAGCAAGTGCGTCAAATAACATCACAACATGTAGCTGATAGTATTAGTTGAAAAAATCTCATTAAATTTGATTTTTTTGATTCAAATCATGCTCGTAGTTGCTGAAAAACAAATGCCAAAGCATTTTTTGTTACAATAGCGATACAGGAATGAATTAATCTTGCCACCATGAGCGGACAATTAATGAACAATGAAATAGCTGGGGACTTCACCTCAGGGTGTTACGCGATTTCATTACTCAAGAGTGTTATCAGCAATAATATCCGTGAAATTGAAGGAAGTTTGGTTTCCGGCTTAATGTATTATTCGGAAAATGCCAGGTACACGGCGGGTTCATTAGAAATTCTTGATATTTCTCACGTAGAAGATAACTGTTATTCAATGACTTACTGTTATCAATGGCATATCTTTAACCCCTGTTTGGATATCAATACTGAAGAATCCTTAACCCGTGCTGTAACATTTATTGTACATCCAGAAAAAATCACTTTTGATATAATTAACAATGACAGGCCCTCAACCGCTGACGAATTGTAAGATTAAGTAATAAAGTTGCGCGGTGAGCGAAGAAATGATTTATATTCATATCAAGACAAGTTTATTTACGTTAACGATAAGCTTCTACGTTTATATGATTATCTATCTACTCACATTGTGTTATCAACACCGAATTAAGACTTTACGGAGGGGATGATATGGATGAGTACTCGCCTAAACGGCATGACATTGCCCAGTTGAAGTTTCTATGTGAGAACTTGTATGATGAAGGCATTGCTACCCTTGGCGACAGCCATCATGGGTGGGTAAATGACCCAACATCTGCCGTAAATCTGCAACTCAATGATTTGATCGAGCATATAGCTTCATTTGTGATGAGTTTTAAAATAAAATACCCGGATGACGGCGACCTTTCAGAGTTAGTGGAAGAATATTTAGACGATACATATACTTTGTTTAGTAGTTACGGGATCAATGATCCTGAATTGCGGCGCTGGCAAAAAACCAAAGAGCGTTTATTCAGACTTTTCTCAGGAGAATACATCTGTACCCTGATGAAAACTTAAGGGATAGTTTCCCTATATTAATTTGTATATCGAGAAGAAAAACCACCATGACAAAAACTGACTACCTGATGCGTTTAAGAAAATGTACGACTATTGATACATTGGAACGTGTAATTGAAAAGAATAAGTATGAGCTTTCCGATGATGAGTTGGAATTATTTTACTCAGCGGCAGACCATCGCCTGGCTGAACTCACAATGAATAAGCTTTATGATAAAATCCCACCTACGGTTTGGCAACATGTGAAATAGTCTGCTTAACGCTGGTTAAGACACACAACGTTGAGCCGATAGTCGTTATCGGCTTCAATGAACCAGGCGATTTGTTCGTGTTTTAATTTGAGATAAATGTCTTGATAGGCCCACGGTATTGAAGGTTAACTTGAATCCCGCGTTATTGCATATCAGGATTTAGGTAAAATCCAGTGAGTTATCAGCAGAATGGAAGGGCATTTAAGTCAAAGTGCTTGGTCCGTTTTATTTATTAAAATTCACTCTTACCGCTAATAATTTCAAAATATTATTAATCCTTTGCTAAATCTTAAAT
>NZ_JAZGQE010000560.1:0-270 GCF_048593885.1 Yersinia sp. 1252 StPb PI
AGCCCTGCGGTCGTCAGGCACTTATTTGATGCCATATTACGGACATCCGTACCAATACCTTGAAGGGCTGTCCACTGTTGCTTCTTATCCTGAAAATCACAGACGGCCATGACCGGTGTTTTGCCACCTGCATCAGACAGGCATTGACCGCTTTTCAGTACGATGTAACGAACAGTACTTTTTTCAGGGCTGGCTTTCTCTGCGCTCTCACAAGCTAACAGTGCCGGCTTTCCCTGTGCATTCTCAGACAAGCAGTTACGACCATTGGCA
>NZ_JAZGQE010000561.1:0-267 GCF_048593885.1 Yersinia sp. 1252 StPb PI
ATAGGAGTAAAAAATTTGTCTATCTATATCAGATAAACGCAATATGAGTTTTTGAATGTTTGGTGGTGGGGATTTATCATCCAGATAACGTTGAGCCTCCTGAAAGATGATGACTTTATCGTTATAAAATTTTCTGGCCAAGAATTTTAATTGAGATATTTTTATATCATTAGTATCCCACGCTAATGATTTAAATGACAAAGTATTTTTAACGTGATTTATATCCATCCCAAGCTCATTGATATTAAACTGAATGATTTTATATTT
>NZ_JAZGQE010000562.1:0-258 GCF_048593885.1 Yersinia sp. 1252 StPb PI
AACGGATAAACACTGATGCTGCCGTTGTTGAATGCTAATTTAATGATTTTTTAAACCCTGTCAACACTGTTTTTAATAACATGTTTATACGCACAGTGTTCTTAGCCTTTTCTTATAAAAACTGTATTGCTTGTGAGGGTGTGGGCTCGCCGTTATCGGTCATCGACGCGAAGTCTCCGACGGAAGCCCGCAACGCGGGCTTTTTATTGGGGTTCCGCGATCATTTGCCCCATAAGTCCCACGATAACAGTGAAATAC
>NZ_JAZGQE010000563.1:0-258 GCF_048593885.1 Yersinia sp. 1252 StPb PI
TAGACCATAGCAAAGAACGTTGCAGTCCAGTACGTTGTAAATCAATGAGACTAAATTTTCCTTCATGTTTTTTTATTTTAGAGTATAACTCAGATGATATTATTTTTTCATCGACAGGATTTTTTAAATAATATATCGGTTCCATCTTAATTCCCATTAATATACATTTTCACTTTCAGTCACGCGACCAATAAATATATCAAACTCTGCTTTTGATGAATCAACCATGTGGTTATTAGTGTTTCAACTTTTGCAATC
>NZ_JAZGQE010000564.1:0-257 GCF_048593885.1 Yersinia sp. 1252 StPb PI
CGACTCGCTGATATCCTCCGAATAACGGCTCACCAATTTATCGGTTACACCATTAATTACTAAATACCATTCCATCAAAGTATCGGCTTCAATAAATAGCGATATACCGCCAAAAACAGGCATATTTCCAGATAAAAATATCACCAAATAACAACTTACTGGTATCTATGGCTATACACTTAAGCGCGACAAGAAATAATGATAATCACTCTCATCTTTAAGCAAGCAAAATCAATTTTATCGCTGCCCAATTACTG
>NZ_JAZGQE010000565.1:0-257 GCF_048593885.1 Yersinia sp. 1252 StPb PI
CTATTGTTTTATTTTTATTGTTACTCAGTATTGTTGTGACATTATACAGAATGAGGCTTCCTTCACCACTAGAAGAAAGAGAGCTTGTTGCTCAGATTTGTATTGACTTACTTTTATTTACTCTCTGGGAAGAGTTGAATTTCCATGGTGAAATATTAAGTGTTTCATTTTATCTTCCAGGAGTAGCAATGGCCTTTGCTATTCTATCTAATAAAAATATTGCATTCATAGTGATTTACTCGGCTATTTTATTTTAT
>NZ_JAZGQE010000566.1:0-256 GCF_048593885.1 Yersinia sp. 1252 StPb PI
CAGTGGAAATTTTTCGCTCTTTGACCTATATTGAAATTGTAACGTTTTATAAATTGATGTTGACTATCCTCTAAATAATGGAAGGTGTTCAATGATATCAAAATTAATCGTGACAATTTTTATTCTACTCACTACAGATATAGTGCAAGCGAGCGGCCAAATTAGTTTTTCTGGAGTGATAGTAGAACCTACATATCGAACGGGTGATTTTGTAAAACCACAAGCAGGCATTTATCCTAAAAGATCATTATTAAAT
>NZ_JAZGQE010000567.1:0-256 GCF_048593885.1 Yersinia sp. 1252 StPb PI
GTTGACGAATTGCACGCGCGGCTGCTCGCCATCCTGCGGCGTCGCGACGGCTATACCGGCAAGTCGCTCCGCTGCGGCGCTTTGGAATTCATCGTCGAGACTCGCGTCGCCTATATCGACGCCCAGCCGCTGGCGCTGTCCGTGCGCGAAACGCAGTTGCTGGAACTGCTGTTGCGCCGTTGCGGCAAGGTCGTGCCCAAGACCGTGGTGGAGGATCAGCTCTTCGGGCTCGACAGCGATCTTGGGTCCAATGCGG
>NZ_JAZGQE010000568.1:0-254 GCF_048593885.1 Yersinia sp. 1252 StPb PI
TCTGCTAACCAGGTTGCAGGCAGCACCGGCTTTAACATGGCACTGAGCAACTGTGCTGGCACCCTGAAAACAGTTTCGGCTTTCTTTGAAGCAGGCCCAAGTGTTGATGTGGTTACCGGCCACCTGAAAAACGTAAGCGGTACTGCTGGCCAGGTTAGCCTGGAACTGATGGACGGTTCTAACGCCATGGCACCAATTAAAGCCGGTAACAGCAGCCAGACAACCAGCACGACTTATATTGATGCTGCTACGGG
>NZ_JAZGQE010000569.1:0-253 GCF_048593885.1 Yersinia sp. 1252 StPb PI
ACTGCTGTTTTGTCGCCAATCCCCGACAGCAATCCTCTTATTAAATAAAAATGATGTAAATCAACTATTTATATGTCTCCTATTTGAGACAGGTTACAGGGCTATTGTCGCAATTTACCGACAAAATAATAAAACCATTTAAAATCAGTAAATTAAAAAACATAATGGCATTTAATTATCCGCACATCTTTTGGCTGCCGGTTACTCTTCCCTTTGGAAGCATGCTGTTTAAATCATTATTACTTTATAAATT
>NZ_JAZGQE010000056.1:0-25882 GCF_048593885.1 Yersinia sp. 1252 StPb PI
AAAGTAATAATTAATTACAGTGGGTATTAATATTATCCCAATACAGATAACCGATTAATGTGATGGTTTGGTCACATCCGCTACTTGCCAATCCACGTTACCTGCATTACCTTTTGCGCCATACTCCCCACAGCCTAAGAAGGAGAAAACGATGGGATATAATCTGACGGAGCTTTCTGACGAAGAAACGGCAAAAATGAATGTTGATTTAGCCGCTTCAGGCGTGGCGTTTAAAGAGCGTTACAATATGCCAGTGATTGCTGAAATGATCGCCCGGGAACAGCCGGAAGAACTGCGTGAGTATTTTTTACAACGCTTAGCTCACTACCGTGCTGAATCAATTAAATTCTCACGTTTACCCTATGAGCCCAAGATAAAGTAAGCGACGAAAAGCTCCCGCAGGTATCAAGTTGCGGGAGTGAACCGAATAAGACAATTATGACTTACGAGCAAATCTATCTGTAGCCAGAATCAACTGGTGCAGAATTCCTGGCTCATCAAAGGAATGCCCAGCACCTTCGACAATATGCAATTCAGCCTCTGGCCAGGCTTGTGCTAAATCCCAGGCATTCTGTGGCTGGCACGCCATATCATATCGACCATGAATAATAACTGCTGGAATGTGACGAATACGTGTCACGTTATCCAACAATTGGTTATCACTGTCTAAAAAACCTAGATGGGTAAAATAGTGATTTTCAATACAGGCAAAGGCCAGAGCAAAATCATCTTCGCCAAAGGAAGCAGAGCTTTTGGTCGGTAATAATGTAACAGTTTCACCTTCCCATAAACTCCAAATTTTGGCAGCCTCCAGTTGTACCGCCTTGTCAGGTGATGTCAGCCGCTTACGGTAAGCAGCAGTAACATCACTCCGTTCTTCTGGCGATAAAATGGAAAGTATACGTTGCCATTTATCTGGGAAAAAACGAGAGGCCCCATCCTGGTAGTACCAATTCAACTCTTTTTTGCGCAGTGTGAAAATTCCACGCAGAACCATCTCACTGACCCGTTCGGGGTGTGTTTCACCATAAGCCAATGCGAGTGTTGAGCCCCATGAACCACCAAAGATTAGCCACTTATCTACATCCGCCATTTTGCGTAGCCGTTCGATATCATCGACCAAATGCCAGGTTGTATTATTGTCCAGACTGGCGTGGGGTTTTGAACGACCACATCCACGTTGATCAAACAGCAGCACTTTATATTTTTTAGGGTTAAAAAGTTGCCGGTGATAAGGTGCAATACCCCCTCCCGGTCCACCATGTATAAATACAGCTGGTTTACCTTCTGGGTTGCCACAGAGTTCCCAATAAATCTGATGCCCATCGCCGGTGTCTAATAAACCACTGTCGTAGGGTTCATACGCTGGATAAAGCCCACGTAATTGTTCCATTATTTTTCCATGTTTGTTATTAGACATTAAAGTTATCAAAGCCTATACAGCACGCAGGGTCAACGATAAAACATCACATTTACGCCAATCAGCCAATTAATTCCTCCAACTGGCGATAATTACGCCATATCTCAATGCATTCTGCGCAGTTATATCCTCGGGATAACACGATTTAAACGGTAACAAGATAGATTAAGATTTAATAATACTGTTGTTAAACAATAGATTAATTGCATTGATGCTTTATCTCCTTGCAACTTACCCTCATAAGGTGGTTAATAGGTGGGCGTACCAACCTAACCGAAGGTAAAGAGAGGCAAGCCATGAGTAAGGGAATGGACAGCAAAAAGAACGCGAAGAAAAAGCCACTAAAAACTCCAGCTGAGAAAAAAGCGGAGAAACGCGCTAAGAAGTCATCTTCTACCAGCGCAGAATAAACGGGCTTTTCGTCTCGTCAGTCAACCCGCCATATTAGGCGGGTTTTTTGTTGCTATTATTTAGCAATAGTCGGTGGGAGATAGAAATGTATTTTCGTGTTATCGATACCGAAACCTGTGGTTTAGCCGGTGGGATTGTTGAGGTTGCTTCTATTGATTTAGTTGATGGAGCATTGGCTAACCCTATGAGTGATCTGATTAGTCCAGACCGACCAATCAGCATTGATGCGATGGTAATCCACCATATCACTGAAGAAATGGTCGAAGGTAAACCACGAATTGCGGTTGCGATTAGAAGATATCAAGGCAGCCCATATTATGTTGCCCATAATGCGCCTTTTGATCGTGGGGTATTACCGGAGATGGGCGGCCAATGGATTTGCACGCTTAAGCTGGCACGAATGCTCTATCCTGACATTAAGCACAGTAATCAATATCTGCGTTACGCTTTGCGACTGAATGTTTCAGTACCGGATAATCTATACCCGCATCGTGCTTTATACGACTGCTATGTCACTGCGGCGCTATTACAGCGCATTATGCAAGACTCTGGTTGGAACGCCGAACAAATGGCCGAGATGACACAGCAGCCGCTGTTATTACAGACATTTAAATTTGGGAAATACCGGGGCAAAAGCATTGAACAGATAGCCCGGCAAGACCCGGACTATCTGCGTTGGATGTTAGCTTCAATAACTGACCTTACGCCAGATATGCGCCATACCCTGACCTATTACCTGACGTAATATCCCTGACTAGATTAAGCCAAAGCCAGTATGAATGCATATTCCAAAGCGATGTCTTCATACGCTTTGAAACGGCCTGATTTACCGCCATGACCTGAATCCATATCGGTGTAGAGCAATAATTGGTGGTCATCCGTTTTCATTTCACGCAGCTTGGCGACCCACTTTGCCGGTTCCCAGTATTGAACCTGTGAATCATGTAAGCCGGTAGTCACCAGCATGTGCGGGTAATCCTGAGCCTTTACCTGATCATAAGGACTGTATTGCTTAATATAGTCGTAATACGCCTTATCGTTCGGGTTGCCCCATTCATCATACTCGCCAGTGGTGAGAGGAATCGATTCATCCAACATTGTGGTTACCACATCAACAAACGGCACCTGTGCCACTACGCCTTTATATAACCCGGGTTCCTGATTGATGACCGTCCCCATCAACAAGCCACCAGCACTGCCTCCCATGGCAAATACACGGTTAGCATCACCATAACCCTCAGTTATCAGTGCTTTGGTAACATCGATAAAATCGTTGAAAGTATTTAACTTGTTGAGCAATTTACCGTCTTCATACCACTGCTGCCCCAATTCTCCGCCGCCCCGAATATGAGCCAGAGCGAAGACAAAACCACGATCCAATAGGCTTAATCGGCTACCACTGAATGCGGGATCCATACTGCTGCCATATGAGCCATAGCCATAAACCAACAGTGGATTACTGCCTGAAACAAAGTGATCTTGGTGATAAACCAATGAAACCGGCACTTTTACGCCGTCGGTTGCAGTGACCCATATCCGCTCGCTGCGATACTTTTCCGGGGTGAAATTCTTCACTTCTTGCTGTTTCAGTAGCTGGCGCGTACCTGTATCCATATTAAGTTCAAACATTGAACTTGGTGTGGTCATAGAGGAGTAGCCATAGCGCAGCAATTCTGTTTCTGGCTCGGGGTTATAAGCCAGCCAGGTAACATAGGTTGGGTCATCAAAAGTAATGTATTTCTCTTCGTCAGTGGCCCAGTGAATCTGTCGTAAATGCGTCAGCCCTTCACTACGCTCTTCCACTACCAACCAATCACGAAATAGGCTGAAGCCCTCCAACATAACATCAGTTGTTGGCGCGATTAATGACACCCATTGAGATTCATCGGCAAAATCACGTTGTTCTTTACCTTCTTCGGCTATTTTATACAAACCGAAATTCTTGCCATCTTTATTTGAGCGTAAATAAAAATGTTGCTTATAGTGGTCCAACCCGTATTCATGGTCTTTACGGCGCGGTGCAAACATCTGTGGTGCGGATTCAGGCTTATCAGCATCCAGCAACAAGATTTCAGATGTAGTGGTACTGCTCAGATTAATAACAATGAAACGTTCAGAGGTGGTTTTTTCCAGCCCAACATAAAATGTATCGTCGGTTTCCTGATAAATAAGTTGGTCCAATTGAGGGTCGGTTCCTACTACATGGCGATACACTTGATAAGGCAGTAATGTTTTTTCATGTTTGCGCACGTAATAGAGCGTTTTTGAATCATTGGCCCACTCAAAACTACCTGAGGTATTGCTGATAACTTCTTCGTGCCAAACATCACTTTGCAAATGTTTCACCCGGATATCATATTGGCGACGCGATAAGAAATCCTCTGCAACCGCTAATAGATGATTATCCGGGCTAACATCCAACCCACCCAAGGTATAAAACTCACTGTCCGCTGCCCGTTGGTTGCCATCCAATAACGTTTCCCAACTGCTATCAGCCCAAACCGGTTGACGCACGTAAATAGCATATTCATTACCCGGCTCAAAACGCGTCTGATAGCGATAGCCGTTGCGGATATAGGGGACTGATTCTTCCTGTGGCGGAATTCGCGAAACCATCTCTTGATACAGGGTTTCTCGCAAAGGTTGCTGTGGCTGCAACACTGCGTTGGTGAAATCATTTTCAGCTTGCAAGTAGTTCAGAACATCGGCGTCAGTACGCTGGTCATCACGTAGCCAATAATAGTCATCTACACGGGTATCGCCGTGCATAGTTATTGGATAAGGGCGTTTATCGGCCTTTGGAGGTATGGTCATTGGTTGAGTTATCCATCTGTGTTCGTTAACGCGAGAGTGACACGATTACCTGTGGATGCCAAGTACCAGCATATGCTTATAATTTAGCTGAAGGGAGCTAATTAAATGATAAATATGATTATAAAAGAGACCTGAGAGGGTATCCGCCGTGAGGGGGGGATAAACAGGTACCAGATACGTTTCCTCCAGCACCTGTTTGGCAGCAATTAACTTTATGCAGACGTTATTCTACCCAGACCTATTTGAGTCAATTACTAATGAGAGGTATACCTATTTAGGGCCATTATAGGTAATGCTGCCAGCTTTGCAGTCAAGTACCACTTGGTAGGTTTTGTCACCTTTGTTACCACGAACAGTCATTGGAACCTGCCAGACATCATCCTGGCCTGTAATGTCTACCGCGCTAATCCAAACCACCGGGCTATCAGTACCCAATTGTTTCTTATCCGCTTCCCAACGCGTAATTCTGTTTTGCAGAAAATCTCGCTTAACCTGCGTTGCTACCTGAGATTGGTTTAAACCGGGGCAAGCAGGTAATTTCGCTACTCGCGGCTCTTGGGCCTGTACACCACTGGTGATACCCGCCAATGCAGTGATCAATACCAAGGCTAATCCTGTCTTTCTCATCATTCCTCCAAATATTATTATTTCTATCCTATGGCAGGAACGATGATTGAAAGGTAGGTTACAGAGTGAACAGCGTTGCAGGGTAATAATGATAACGCCGTTTAATTAACACCGCGTAAATTCAATCACATAAAACTGTTCCAGCCCAGGATAGATCTCCTTAATCACCTTTTTCAGCTCATCCAATGACATATTTTCTTGCTCCGCATGACGGTCAGACAGTGCCTCCAGCGTGATTGGCGTGACTGATTTGACCATAATGTGGCAGAAGAATACGCCATCTTCATTGCGACATACGCGCAAGGTTTCCCCTGGGCGGAAATCGGATTCACTGCTATCCCGGATGGTGATCGTCTTACGATCTGCCAGAATATCCGCCTCAAATCGGCTAAAGAAGGTGATTTCACGATTCATTTTAGATCCCTTTTTCACTTTCTGCTGAAAGTTGGCAAATTAAGCGGCTTGATTTTCTTCAGATTTGTTTTTTTTCTCTGGCACATTCTTTTCCGCTTTCACTTTTGCTTGCCCATCGACAGGAGCCGCAGGGTTAGCACCTCGAAGAATTTGCCCCAAAGCCTCTTTATTTTCTGCCAGGAAGAAACTCAGCGCCTCGCGTTGATCTTCTTCAAGGGTTAAGGGAGCCTGTGACAGCCACTCAGACAAATTGTCAGCCAAATCCAGCATTTTATCGTAAGCATCGGCTTCTTTTTTGGTTGTGAAAGTCATTTTTTCCTCACCCTGTCTTACCACGACGAATTTTATTTCAACGGCCATTGCTGTATGTCCTTTTCATGTCTTTCACGCCCACAAGTAACTGTACATATAAACAGTATAATGTGAGTTGTCGGGGGGATGCAACAGTCATCTCCCCTTCGTGTAATTATTTCAATAAACGGGCTTTGCAGTTTTTGCCTTTAATCTTGCCTTGTTGTAATTGCTGTAAGGCACGTTTGGCACTGGCTTTACGGATTGCAACATAGGCATGGACTGGGAACATATCAATCTTACCGACGTCAGCGGCGGTCAGACCGGCCTCACCGGTTAAAGCACCCAAAATATCACCTGGGCGAATTTTTGCTTTGCGCCCACCATCAATGCATAACGTGACCATTTCAGGCTCTAGCATCGCGTTAGCACTACTGCTCACCTGTTCCGCCGGGGTCCATTTCAGTTTTATTTGCAGATAATCTTCAATGGCATGCGCGCGGGACATCTCTTGTGGTGTACACAAGCTAACCGCCAGACCACTCATCCCTGCCCGACCAGTACGACCAATACGGTGCACGTGAACCTCTGGGTCAAAGGCCAGCTCAAAGTTAACCACCAGCGCCAGATCTTTAATGTCCAGGCCTCGGGCTGCTACATCGGTTGCCACCAGCACACGACAACTGCGGTTGGCAAAACGTACCAGCACCTGATCACGGTCACGTTGTTCTAAGTCACCATGCAAAGCCAGCACACTGATTCCACGAGATTCCAATGCTTCATAGACACTTTGGCAATCTTTCTTGGTGTTACAGAAAACCACACAAGAACTCGGCTGATAATGACTGAGAACTGATATCAGTAGCGGCAAACGTTTTTCGCGGGTGGTTTCAAAGAACACCTGCTCAATGGCAGGAACTTCATCGCCATCATCAACTTCAACATTGATTGGTTGGCGTTGAACTCGCGCACTGATTCGTTCGATACCGACCGGATAGGTGGCTGAGAACAGTAGGGTTTGGCGCTGTGGCGGGGTATAGGCAATGACATCGTCGATGGCATCGGTAAAGCCCATATCCAGCATGCGATCAGCCTCATCCAATACCAGAATCTTAAGATCTTCCAGTACCAGTGTTTTCTTACGCAAATGCTCCTGAATACGCCCCGGCGTGCCCACAACAATGTGTGGCGCATGTACCAGTGAATCCAATTGATGCCCCATCGGTTGGCCACCGCACAAGGTCAGGATTTTAATGTTTTGCGTGAAACGGGCCAAGCGGCGCAACTCTTTGCTGACCTGATCAGCCAATTCGCGGGTCGGGCACAGTACCAATGCCTGGGTAACAAACTCACCGACCGCAATTTTATCGAGTAAACCAATACCGAATGCCGCAGTTTTGCCACTGCCGGTTTTGGCTTTCGCCCGGACATCCTGCCCGTTGAGGATTGCCGGTAAAGCCGCGGCCTGTACCGGTGTCATCTCGGTATAGCCAAGTTCATTAAGATTGGACAACTGCTCAGCAGGCAGCGTCAGGGAAGAAAAGGAAGTTGTGCTCACGGCAGTAACTCTTATAACTGGATGGAATGGCAGCGACAGCCTGAAGGCAAGCGCAAGATTTTGGCGCGATAATACCAGAAATGGGGGCATTGCCGGAGTTAAACCGCAAAAAACAGACCAAATACGCAATGCGCTGCGCATATATTGATATCGACTCACTGCCATTCGCCAGATACGCAATCGTTTTCGTTGCCATTTTGCCGTATACTGGCGCCCGTAAAATTGATCGCGCGACAAATAAATGTGCAACTATCCCACTGATGTAGGTACCTAACTATGCTAACTATTGGAACCGCTCTGCGCCCAGGCGCTACCCGTGTCATGTTGCTTGGCTCTGGCGAGTTGGGTAAAGAAGTGGCTATCGAATGCCAAAGACTGGGGCTGGAAGTAATTGCCGTGGATCGCTATGCAGATGCACCCGCCATGCATGTTGCCCATCGCAGCCATGTCATTAATATGCTGGATGGCTCGGCGCTGAAACAGTTGGTCGAACAGGAAAAACCGCACTATATCGTGCCGGAAATAGAAGCTATCGCCACCGATATGCTGGTTGAACTCGAGAAGATGGGCCAACGGGTCGTGCCTTGTGCCGAGGCAACCCGGCTGACGATGAACCGTGAAGGCATTCGCCGTTTAGCGGCAGAAACCCTGCAATTGCCAACCTCTAGCTACCGTTTCGCCGACACTGATAGCGCATTCCGTCAGGCCGTTAGTGAAGTGGGTTATCCCTGTATCGTTAAGCCAGTAATGAGTTCTTCCGGTAAAGGCCAAAGCCTGATCCGCCATGCTGATCAACTGCAAACCGCCTGGGATTATGCCCAACAAGGTGGCCGCGCCGGGGGTGGCAGAGTGATTGTTGAAGGCTTGGTTCGTTTTGATTTTGAAATTACCCTGCTGACAATCAATGCTGTTGATGGCATCCATTTTTGTGCGCCTATTGGCCACCGTCAGGAAGATGGCGACTACCGTGAGTCCTGGCAGCCACAGGTGATGAGTGAGACCGCATTGGCGCGTGCAAAAGCGATCGCGTCTCAGGTGGTGAAAGCTCTCGGCGGTTATGGCTTATTTGGCGTGGAATTATTTGTTTGTGGCGATGAAGTGATTTTCAGTGAAGTGTCACCGCGCCCGCACGATACCGGCATGGTGACGTTAATTTCACAAAATATGTCTGAGTTCGCATTACATGTCCGGGCATTTCTTGGTTTCCCGATTGGCACTATCCGTCAATATGGCGCGGCCGCTTCAGCGGTTATTTTACCTGAATTGACCAGCCAGAATATTGCTTATCATGGCTTAGAAACTGCTTTGGCTGGCGATACGCAAATTCGCTTATTTGGTAAACCTGACATTGCCGGCAAACGGCGTTTAGGGGTGGCGCTGGCCGTCGCTGATGATATCACTACCGCCATCGAAGTAGCGAAACGAGCCGCAGCGGCCGTCGTGGTCAGTGGGTAACCCTCAGCCCGTTCATCTGGTTATCCCATAAAAAAACCCGCCAATTAACGGCGGGTTTAATCCGTTGCTATCCCGAGGTTATCCCTCGTACGGATCCTCAATGTCATCCGCATCTTGCTCATTATCACGGCGATAATCAGATTCATCATGATCATCAAAATCAGTATCTTCAAAGATAGCCATGGCTTGTGGATCATCTTGGTGCCGCTCACGGATTTCTGCGGCCACCAGTGCGATCGCTTCACCACTGCTCATACCTTCCGACATGAATTTGTGAATACGTTCGACAGCTTCTTGCTGTTCCTCATGGGAAAGTGAAGGCATACCCGCTAGCATTGATTCATCTCCAACATATAATTGATTAAGTATACCTGTTTATTCGGGTCTGCGGTGAATTGACTGCCCCAGACGACCCGCCCGCCAATTTATGCTAATCTTCCCTGCGGCTCGCTGCGAACGGCGTCATCGCGCCCCCAATATGTCCATCCGAAAGAAAAGAATAGTGACTCATGAGTGAGAAATCCCTGACCATCAAAGCCTTGCCTTATCAGCCTGACGCCCTGCTCCAACAATTTGCTCCACTCGCCAATCAAAGCTGGGCAATGCTGCTGCATTCGGGATTCGCAGAACATGCCCATAATCGTTTTGATATATTGGTCGCTGACCCGCAGGTAACACTCACCACCCGGGGCCAGCAAACGGAGATAATCAGCGCGCACGGCCGAGTCTGCTCCCCGGCAGATCCCTTCTGTTTATTACAGCAGCAGCTCGATAAATTCGCCTTGCCACTGCCATCACACCCCGACCTGCCATTTCTGGGCGGCGCATTGGGGTTATTTGGTTATGACCTGGGCCGTCGAGTTGAGAAGTTGCCGACACTGGCCGAACAAGATATCGCATTACCGGATATGGCGGTCGGCTTGTATGACTGGGCGCTGATTGCCGACCATCATTTGCAGAAGCTGACGCTGGTGTGTCACGGGGATGCCGAGCAGCGCCTACTCTGGCTACAGCAACAACAGAGTCCTGAAGCTCCCCAGCCATTCACACTGACCAGCCCATGGCTGGCCAATATGTCACGAGCGGAATATGGCGAAAAATTCCGCCAGATTCAAGAGTACCTACACAGTGGTGACTGTTATCAAATTAATCTGGCACAGAGATTCAGTGCTGAATATCAAGGTGATGAATGGCAAGCCTTTCTGTCGTTGAGTCGCAGTAATCGCGCACCGTTTTCGGCCTTTATCCGCTTGCCACACAACGCCATACTGAGTGTCTCGCCGGAGCGCTTTTTATGGCTGGAAAACCATCACATTCAAACTCGCCCGATCAAGGGCACACTGCCACGTTTGGAGCACCCCGAGCAGGACCGCTTGCAGGCTGAACGCTTAGCTAACTCACCGAAAGATCGGGCTGAAAATCTGATGATAGTGGACCTGCTGCGCAACGATATCGGCCGTGTAGCGCAACCAGGTAGCGTGCGGGTGCCTGAGTTATTTGTCGTTGAGCCTTTCCCGGCAGTGCACCATTTAGTTAGCACAATTACCGCGACCCTGCCTGCTGAATGCCCGGCGACGGCGCTGCTTCGAGCCTGCTTCCCCGGTGGTTCAATAACCGGAGCACCGAAGATTCGTGCCATGGAGATCATCGAACAACTGGAGCCACAGCGGCGCAATGCCTATTGCGGTAACATTGGCTATATTAGTTGCTGTGGTACGATGGATACCAACATCACCATCCGCACGCTGTTGACCGAAAACGGCAAAATCTATTGTTCTGCCGGTGGAGGAATTGTGGCTGATAGCCAGGAGCAGGCTGAATATCAGGAAACATTTGATAAAATCGCCCGCATTTTGCCGCAACTGGAAATGCCTGGCTTTGAAAAAGACAGCTTATAAGCGAGCCATTCTGTGAGTGAATTATTTATCGGGCAAACTTTATCTGAATTTATCAGCCGGTTTCAACTGCAACTGCCCCAAGCTGGCAGCTTTACGGCCAATAGCCACCATGCCGCGGTTTTAATTCCGATAATTTGTCGACCAGAGCCTACTTTGCTGCTGACACGGCGCTCTGATCATCTGCGTAAACATGCCGGTCAGGTCGCCTTCCCCGGCGGCAAAGCAGACAGGGAAGACAGTTCACTGATTGATACCGCACTGCGTGAAGCGCAAGAAGAGGTCGCTATTCCTGCTTCGGCGGTACATGTCCTCGGGCAACTGGCGCCATTAGACAGTTCCAGTGGTTATCAGGTCACCCCGATTGTTGGTTTGATCCCCGCTAATATTGCCTTTCATGCTAATGAAGAAGAGGTGGCTGGTCTGTTTGAAATGCCCTTACACGAGGCGCTTAGCCTTTCACGCTACTATTCTCTGGATATACATCGTGGAGGTGTCAATCACCGGGTCTATCTTTCTTGGTATGAGAGCCAGTTTGTCTGGGGCTTGACGGCGGCAATTATCCGGCGGCTGGCACAACAGGTGAGTATTTAATCTAAAACCATCACTCAAGCATGGGTAATGAGTGACATACCTCACAGCGTTGCCGCTAAAAAAGCTGAATTACAGCATAAAGCGATCCCTATCACCCCATCACATCGATTTTTACTCTATTTTCCCTGCACAACCATTTTAAAAAAACTGTAAACTGGCCTGTCAGCGTTATGAAATATCTGTAAAATAACATTCATCACTATAAACCACTAAAAATGTAAGGTTAAAACCTGATAGTGAGCGCTACTGATGTCATCCTAAGCTGTTCTCGATTTAGTTCGTGGGTGATAACACAGGCGGACACCATATGTAGTTAATTTCATATGGTTTTTGATCGTTTTTTAGCCCTAAATTGATCGTGATATGTAACTGTTGCGGCATCAAATCGATGCGGCTAACACCAGTAGGACCCAAATAAACAAGGGTCTGTGATGGCAATACTTCATGTATAAATATTTATCATGCGAAGTAACCTGCTGCTATCCACAGAACTCTTATACTTAATATAGATATTCTCAGTCACATTCATATGCACTGGGAATAACAAAATGCGTTGTTAAGGAGTTATAGCGTGATTAGCGTTTTTGACATGTTTAAGATTGGTATCGGTCCATCCAGCTCTCATACTGTTGGGCCAATGAAAGCTGGCAAGGAGTTTGCTGATTTGCTGGTGACTCAGGGCCTGATGCCATCTGTCACGCGTGTTGCCGTTGATGTTTACGGCTCACTCTCATTGACAGGGAAAGGTCATCACACCGATATCGCCATTATTATGGGGTTAGCCGGCAATATGCCTGACACCGTGGATATCGACAGCATCCCAGCCTTTATCCGTGATGTGGGATTAAGCCAGAAATTGATGCTTGCCAATGGGTTGCGTGAAGTTGATTTCCCACGGGAAGGCGGAATGGTGTTCCGCAGCGATAATCTGCCACTGCACGAAAATGGCATGCAAATCCACGCTTTTGCCGGTGATGAGAAAGTCCTGAGCAAAACTTATTATTCAATCGGTGGTGGTTTCATCGTTGATGAAGAGCATTTCGGCAAAGCTGCGGTAAATGCCGTCAGCGTGCCCTATCCATTTAATTCTGCTGAAGAAATTCTGGCAAACTGCAAGCAAACCGGCATGTCTATCTCCGGTATGGTGATGCAGAATGAGCTGGCGATGCACAGCAAAGAAGAGATTGAAGCCTATTTCACCGCTATCTGGCAGACCATGCGCGCCTGTATTGATCGCGGTCTGAACACCGAGGGCGTATTACCGGGTCCTCTGCGTGTACCGCGCCGTGCCTCCGCATTGCGCCGCCTGCTAGTCTCTTCCGATAGCCTGTCCAGTGATCCAATGAACGTTATTGATTGGGTCAATATGTTTGCACTGGCAGTTAATGAAGAAAATGCGGCGGGCGGGCGTGTTGTTACCGCGCCAACCAACGGCGCTTGCGGTATCGTCCCCGCAGTGCTGGCCTATTACGACCACTTTATTGAGCCGGTCACCCCGGAAATCTTTATCCGCTATTTCCTGTCATCAGGTGCTGTCGGTATTTTGTACAAAATGAATGCCTCTATTTCTGGCGCTGAAGTAGGCTGTCAAGGTGAAGTGGGCGTTGCCTGCTCAATGGCAGCCGCGGGTCTGGCTGAATTACTGGGTGCCAGCCCAGAAAAGGTCTGTATTGCCGCTGAAATTGGCATGGAACACAATTTGGGGCTGACCTGTGATCCGGTTGCCGGCCAGGTACAAGTGCCTTGTATTGAACGTAATGCCATCGCATCAGTAAAAGCCATTAACTCTGCACGTATGGCGATGCGCCGCACCAGTGATCCACGCGTCTCCCTCGATAAAGTTATCGAAACCATGTTTGAGACCGGTAAAGATATGAATGCTAAATACCGCGAAACATCCCGTGGCGGTCTGGCTATCAAAGTGCAATGTAATTAATTTCGTTTGTAAGTGATGCATTGATCAATAAGGGGAGCCGAAGCTCCCCTTTTCTTTGATAGTAAATGCTGTCATTACCAGACGGTGGGCCAAGATTTAAAACCTACGCCGTTACGACACGACTGGCGTGTTGGCCCTGGCACTTCAGCAATCTGATAATTACCGGTTTTACTCTTCCAGTTCGTTATTCAGTTTGGTGATTCGCACTAACTCGATACGGTAATCCGAAACCTCCATAATCTCAAAACGCAGGTTATGCAGTTCAACCACATCCCCGGCGGTTGGCATATGGCCTGAGTGAGACAGCAGCATCCCGGCGAGTGAGGCATAATCGGCGGTCGGGCTTACCAGTTCCTGACAGTCCAGAGCCTGTTCCAGAGAGTGTAAATCCGCGCCCCCTTTCACCAACCAGCCATCACCGTCAGTGATAATGTCTGGTGTTTCATCTTCATCCGGGAACTCACCGGCAATGGCTTCCAACACGTCAAGTGGTGTTACCAGACCCTGTACCACACCAAATTCGTCATTGACCACCACTAAGCGGCCTTTTGCTTTGCGTAATACACCCAACAGATTAATCACGTCCATGGTATCGGGTACCACAATCGGTGGCGTTGTCGCCGCGAACTCACAAATCGAGTCACCTCGCTCAATGGCAACTAACAGATCTTTGGCGCGAACCACGCCGATTATCTGATCCAATGAATCACGACAAACCGGGAACAAACTGTGTGGTGTATCTAAGAGCTGCTCACGGATCTCCTCTTGTGAGCGATTACAATCGACCCAGGATATCTCTGTCCGTGGTGTCATCACACTACGCATCGAGCGGGATGCCAATGTCAACACACCACTTATCATATAGCGCTCTTCTTGTGCAAATGCCTCGGTAGGTATCATCTGTTGCGAGTCACCATTTTGTGGTTCCTGCTGCTGACGCCCCCCCATCAAACGAATGATGGCTTCAGCCGTGCGCTGGCGTCTTGGCAAGCGTGACTCATGCTTAATGAAATTACGGCGCGCAATCTGGTTAAACAGCTCAATCAGAATAGAGAAGCCAATTGCAGCGTACAGATAGCCTTTCGGTATGTGGAAACCAAAGCCTTCAGCAATCAGACTCAGGCCAATCATCAGCAAGAAGCTCAGACACAGCACCACCACCGTAGGGTGGGCATTGACAAATCGGGTCAGTGTTTTCGATGCCAACAACATCACGCCCATGGCGATGACAACCGCAGTCATCATAATCGCCAAGTCATTCACCATCCCCACCGCAGTAATCACTGCATCGAGTGAGAATACAGCATCCAGCACCACAATCTGTGCCACTACCGCCCAGAAGCTGGCATAGCCTCGATTGGCACTGTCATCGTGCTGGTTACCCTCCAGCCGTTCATGTAGCTCGGTGGTGGCTTTAAATAGCAAAAACAGCCCCCCCACCAGCAAAATAAGGTCGCGCCCCGAGAAATTAAAACTGCCGACACTAAACAGTGGTGTCGTCAGCGTGACCATCCAGGAAATGACCGACAACAGCCCCAGGCGCATTATCAGCGCAAGCGACAGCCCGATAATTCGCGCTTTGTCTCTTTGTTTGGGGGGGAGTTTATCAGCCAGAATGGCAATAAAGACCAGGTTATCAATACCCAGAACAATTTCCAGCACCACCAGTGTCAATAACCCTGCCCAGATTGAGGGGTCCATTAGAAATTCCATGTCAGACTCCGAAAATAAGAACACGATTTAGATGATGTGCGCACTGCAACAGATACAGCAAAACGCCGTAGCACGGTTGTCAGTATAGATACGCAGAAAGATTGGGTGAGATTGTACGCAGCAAAGGTGCGTGATTGAGTAACCAGATTTAAACCCACTGGTTGGGTATTAACGCTAAATAAACAGTAACTTCGGTGACAGTCCATAGGGAGAGCTGAGGCCCTTAACTCCTGACAATTAATAGAGCCGTTAACTTTATCAGGATTTTTTTTATCAGCATAGGGGGATTTATTACCTGACCCACGATAAACAGTCATCTCATCACCTTAAGGTTCATCATCAGCCGCGATTCTATTTTTCTATACCTGAAATTTATCCCTCGCCGAAAAGTGGTTATGAATCAAATTTTATACCGATTACACAAATAGTTAACACAAAAAGTCTAATATGGCGCTAGCAGCCCAACTGAATACATCAATGTCGTTTATATAACTGTTGATTAATTACCCAAGTAAGCTAAATCATTCATAACATGTCCGAATAAATGAACAGCGTCACATAATTTATTTTTTCACTGACTAAAATAAATCACATCCAACAACATTAAGCGGCCTACTTGAATCGATTCATTTGTGTTGCGAATAAATCATCAGCAGTACGCTGATATTGTGACTATCATATTAGATTCAATGTATACCGAAGTGCTGTGGGTGATTACTGGATTTTCTGTTACGTGCTAGGACTCAATTCTGAGTTAACTGAGGGGGTAGCGAGTGAGTATAGCTATTATCATCGGCACACATGGGGCTGCGGCAGAACAACTGCTGAAAACAGCTGAAATGATTTTAGGCGAGCAAGCTAACGTCGCTTATATCGATTTCGTCCCCGGTGAAAATGCCGAAACGTTGATTGAGAAATACAACGGTAAATTGACCGGGCTTGATACCAGCAGTGGTGTTCTATTCCTGGTTGATACCTGGGGTGGTAGCCCGTTTAACGCTGCCAGTCGTATTGTTACTGATAAAGAAAATTATGAGGTCGTTGCCGGGGTTAATATCCCGATGCTGGTTGAAACCTTTATGGCTCGTGATGATAATCCATCATTTGCTGAATTGGTTAACATCGCGGTGCAAACCGGTCGTGAGGGGGTTAAAGCATTAAAAACCGTCGAACCTGATGTGGCTACCACTCACCCGCAATCCCCTGCCGCTGCACGTAAAGTCGCGGCCCCAGCCGTCGCTTTAGGCCCCAATGATCATATGAAGATCGGATTGGCGCGCATTGATGACCGTTTGATACATGGTCAGGTCGCCACCCGCTGGACCAAAGAAACTAACGTAAATCGTATTATTGTCGTCAGCGACGAAGTTGCTGCTGACAAAATGCGCAGTACATTGCTAAAACAAGTTGCTCCTCCCGGCGTCACCGCGCACGTCGTTGATGTTGAAAAAGCGATTCGCGTCTATGACAACCCGAAATATGCCAAAGACAGGGTCATGCTGTTATTTACTAACCCAACTGACGTCGTCCGTATGGTTGAGGGTGGTGTAGACATCAAGTCAGTCAATATCGGTGGTATGGCATTCCGTCAGGGTAAAACCCAGGTGAATAATGCGGTCTCCGTTGATGAAAAAGATATTGAAGCTTTTAATAAATTAAATGCCCGTGGTATTGAGCTGGAAGTTCGGAAAGTCTCTTCGGATAGCCGACTCAAGATGATGGATTTAATCAGCAAACTTAATAAATAGCTTTATTAAAAACTACGTAGAAAGGTAATGCCCTGTTCTGTTTGGAACACGGTTATTTTTACTCAGCTTTTTTGGTCATAGGAGAAGTACAATGGAGATCACAACTCTTCAGATTGTGCTGATATTCATAGTTGCATGTATCGCCGGGATGGGCTCCATTCTGGATGAGTTCCAATTTCACCGTCCCCTGGTCGCTTGTACTCTGGTAGGTCTGGTTTTAGGTGATATGAAAACCGGTATTATTATCGGTGGTACCTTGGAGATGATCGCGCTCGGCTGGATGAACATCGGGGCCGCAGTAGCTCCTGATGCCGCGTTAGCCTCGATTATCTCTACTATTCTGGTTATTGCAGGTGGCCAAGACATCGGTGCAGGTATCGCACTGGCTATTCCGCTAGCAGCAGCCGGTCAGGTATTAACCATTATCGTCCGTACCATTACTGTGGCCTTCCAGCACGCCGCCGACGGAGCCGCCGAACGTGGCAGCCTACGAGCGATAACCTGGATCCACATTTCAGCCCTGTTCTTGCAGGCGATGCGTATCGCTATCCCTGCCCTGATCGTTGCCCTGTCTGTTGGGACATCTGAAGTTCAGATGCTGCTCAGTTCGATTCCTGATGTGGTTACCAGTGGCCTGAATATCGCCGGTGGTATGATCGTCGTAGTAGGTTACGCCATGGTTATCAACATGATGCGTGCCGGCTACCTGATGCCATTCTTCTACTTAGGTTTCGTGACCGCCGCATTTACCAACTTCAACCTGGTGGCATTGGGTGTTATTGGTGTGGTTATGGCCCTTCTTTATATCCAGCTCAGTCCTAAATACAACAAGTCTCAGGTTGTACAGTCTGGCCCGTCCAATAATGACCTTGATAACGAATTAGACTAGGAAAAGGTGAGAGAAATGGTTGATACAACAACTGTGCTTGATAAAACCACAGCGACTGGTGAAAAGAAACTCACGCCTGCTGATATTCGCGGGGTGTTTATCCGCTCTAACCTTTTCCAAGGGTCGTGGAACTTCGAACGTATGCAGGCGCTGGGGTTCTGCTTCTCAATGGTGCCGGCGATCCGTCGTCTATACCCTGAGAACTCGGAAGAGCGTAAGCAGGCAATCAAACGTCATTTGGAATTCTTCAACACCCAACCCTTCGTTGCCGCGCCAATTCTGGGCGTAACGCTGGCGATGGAAGAGCAGAAAGCCAATGGTGCCGAGATTGACGATGCGGCAATTAACGGGATCAAAGTCGGTCTGATGGGGCCGCTGGCAGGTGTCGGTGACCCAATATTCTGGGGTACTGTGCGCCCGGTGTTGGCAGCTCTCGGTGCCGGTATCGCAATGAGCGGCAGTTTACTTGGCCCATTGCTGTTCTTTGTACTGTTTAACCTGGTACGTTTGCTGACCCGTTATTACGGTGTGGCCTATGGCTATAAAAAAGGCGTCAATATCGTCAGCGATATGGACGGTGGCCTGCTGCAAAAACTGACTGAAGGGGCGTCTATCCTCGGCCTGTTTGTTATGGGGGCCTTGGTTAACAAGTGGACCCACGTCAACATACCGGTGGTGGTATCCAAGATAACCAATCAGAATGGTCAGACCACAGTAACTACGGTGCAAACCATTCTTGACCAGTTGATGCCAGGTTTGGTGCCATTACTGTTAACGTTCGGCTGTATGTGGCTATTACGTCGTAAAGTTAACGCGTTGTGGATTATTATGGGCTTCTTCGCCATCGGTATCTTCGGTTACTGGATTGGCTTCCTGGCACCTTAATGTTCTGATTAGATTTGGTAAAAACCGGGGGTTTACTCCCGGTTTTTTTTTAGGATAGATACCAATACCCAATAGATTTCAAAGTGTAGGAAGGTGGCAGCAACACACCTGTGGTTTGAAAGATGATGGGGATGTATATCTTGGGAGTTGTTGCATGTCGGTTACTGATTTCGTTTTAATTGTTTTTATCGCCCTACTGCTCGCTTATGCTATTTATGATGAATTCATCATGAACATGATGAAAGGGAAGACCCGGCTGCAAGTTCACTTAAAACGTAAAAGCAAAATCGACTGCGCCATCTTTGTCGGACTGATAGCTATCCTCATTTACAATAATGTCATGGCGAATGGTGCACCGTTAACCACCTATTTATTAGTGGGTTTAGCGCTCATTGCGGTTTATATCTCTTATATCCGTTGGCCCAAATTATTGTTTAAAAATACCGGTTTCTTCTACGCTAATGCTTTTATTGAATATAGCCGAATAAAAAGTATGAATTTATCTGAAGATGGAATTTTAGTCATTGATTTAGAGCAGCGCAGATTATTAATCCAGGTTAAACAATTAGATGATCTAGAGAGAATTTATAATTTTTTCCTTGAAAATCAACAATAAACAAACACTCCTGGGAAATGTGTCTATTGAGTGCCTACTTAACTGATTAATTTCCCAGCAATACTCTTGTCTCTTCTCCTGCTTATTCCCACATTGTTATCGATGTTTATATGTACTATTTCGCACAAAACTCTCGATAATGAAAATCATTATCAGTAATAGTGGTTTGTCTTATTATCTTTGGGGTTGTCGATATAATAATTTATATGTTAAGGTTGCGCCGTTCATGGGGAGTAGCCGGTTTCTGTGCAATTGTACCTAACGTAATTGAAGGGTATTTATTGATAAGCAGAAACGCCCGTATCAACATACTCGTTTCATCTATTGAAACGTGGTACGGGTAGCCAGGTAAGGTTGGCGAGACCATAGACACGTAGCTCCGTCGTTAGGTTGGGGGTGGGTTACGTGTATATGGAGCCGCCCGGCCGAGTTTATTGCTATGAATCTATCTGCAACTCTTATCCTTGCTTTTGCTATGTCTATGGATGCATTTGCTGCTTCTATTGGTAAAGGCGCCAGTCTACACCAACCCCGTTTGCGAGAAGCACTACGTACTGGCCTTATTTTTGGTGTAATAGAAGCTATTACCCCACTCATAGGTTGGTGTATCGGCCTGTTCGCCAGTCAATATATTCTGGAATGGGACCACTGGATTGCTTTCAGTCTGCTGTTTATTCTTGGTTGCCGCATGATTTTTGAGGGTGCGAAACAACAAGTTGCAGAGACTGAAAAAATGCGCAGCCACAGCTTCTGGGTTTTGGTCATGACCGCAATTGCTACCAGCCTTGATGCCATGGCAATTGGTGTCGGTTTAGCCTTCTTACAAGTGAACATTGTCCACACCGCCATGGCGATCGGTCTGGCAACCATGATTATGGCTACCTTAGGTATGCTGATTGGCCGTTATATTGGCCCATTATTGGGTAAGCGTGCCGAAATCATTGGTGGGATAGTCTTGATAGCGATCGGCTTTAATATTCTGTATGAGCACATCTATCGGGTCGCTTAATGGCTAAAACGCGTCTATTCTGCCGATAAAATCATTGGGCAAAAATAAACCCCGCATTCAAAGAATAGCGGGGTTTTTTATGGTTCAGATGCCGCTTAGCAAACGGGCATCAACCTCTGATTAGAAGTCCATGGAAACAGACAGTTTTAGCTCACGCGGATTACCTTGGTACATATAAGTACCGGTATCTTCAACCGACTCCCAGTAACGTTCGTTGGTCACGTTCTCGAGATTCGCACGCCAGATCAGATTGGTCTCTTTCAGCGGCATGGTGTAACGCATGCCCAGATCCAAACGGGTCCATGGTTTTAGTTTTAAGGTGTTTTCCTGGTTAGCATACTGCGAACCAGAACGTGTGACAGTACCCGTAGCCGTCAAACCTTCTACTGCTTTAATATCGTACTCACCGCCAAACACTAACTGATAGCGAGCCACACCCACAGCATAATTACCATTATTTTGGCTGCTTTGCGCTTCGGTCAGTATCGGGTCCAACCACACGGCACTACCTAACAGACGAGTACCAAATACCGGTTCACCGAATACGTTCAGTTCAACGCCGCGGTTACGCTGTTCACCACCCAAGGCGTAGATATTGGTTGTTGCATCAATGGCACCGGCAGGTCTGGTGATTTCAAACAGAGCCAAGGTACCGCCATAGCGTTTGTTATCGAATTTCACGCCGACTTCATTCTGTTTAGCATGAATAATGCCAGTAACATTACCCGCATTGGCGGTATACCAAGGCGCGACCTTCCCCGGCGATAATGCTTCAATGTGGTTAGCATACAGGGAAACATTTTCCCACGGTTTAACCAACAAGCCATAAACTGGTGTCACTTTCATGGCATCTTGCACGTTTTTACTGTCTGGTACACCACTGTCAAAATTGCGAATAACCACTTCCTGACGGCGTAGCCCCAGCATCAGCTGCACTTTATCATCCATTGCCGACAGGGTATCCGACACCGAGATGCTACTGGCCCGAACCTGACTGTTTAGTGTTGGGTCTTGATTAGGGCTAGCAAAAGCAGTTGGGGGGAATGGGATTACCCCTGGGTTATAGATATTGGTGTCTACTGGTCCTGACATATTCCAGGCAGATTTAGCCGTTCGGTAGTTAGCGGCATAACCGAGATTCATCTTATGGGTTACTGGGCCGGTTTCAAAATGACCACGAATCCCCCCTAAACCAGCAATAGAGTCAGAAACATAAGGCACATACAGGCGGCTGATGGTGGCGTTGCCATTATTATCAGTCAGCGTTGGTGAGCCATATTGCCCGGTTTCGTCATTGTGGCTGGCACCGAGGGTACCGTATACCGTCCAGTTCTGGCTTAAATCATACTCACTACGCAGCATACCGAAGGTGGTTGCCATATCGGTATAGACCCACTGCTGACCATAGTTTAAGGTGGCTGCCGGTGGTTCTGGAATCACCGTCGCACTACCAATGGCAACATCAGTACGCATACCGTGAACGGTTTGTTTTTGATATCCAATATCTAAAGAAGTACGGGCGCGGTCACCACGGTAATCTAAACCGGTTGAGAGTGCGGTCGTGCGCTCGTTCTGATCATGAATAGCCGTTTCGCCTTCGCGGTGCAGCACATTAACCCGCACACCGAATTGGTCATTGTCACCAAAGCGGCGACCGACATCCAGCGCACCACCAACCTTGGCAGAAGAAGTATAATCCACGCTAACACGCGTCAATGGGGTATCACCGGCTCGTTTAGGCTCCAGGTTAATCATCCCACCCACACCGCTGCCGCTCGGCGAAATACCGTTCACAAATACGTTCGGGCCTTTAAACACTTCAACCCGCTCGACCATACTGGTATCAACCACCTGACGTGGCAGTACGCCGAACAGACCGCCGAACGAAATATCATCCCCATCGAGATTAAAACCACGAATACGGAAGTTCTGTGAAGCATTACCGTAGCCGCGCACGTTCTGTACTGAAGCATCGTTTTTGACCACATCAGCCAGTGTCCGCGCTTGCTGGTCTTCTACCAATTTAGATGTGTAGCCAATCACGTTAAAAGGTACGTTGCGCGCATCTTGCTGCCCCAGGAAGCCAATACGCCCACCGTTAGCTACCTGACCGTCCAGATAGGTTGGAATAAGATCATTACCACCGGCACGGAAGGTCTCTTGCGTCCCGACCACAGTAATAGTATCCGTTGTTTTGCTGCTATCAACCTGAGTGGCATCAGCTGTTGTGCTAGCCTTTTTGCTGCTTTCAGCCGTATTGTCTGTGGCTGTTGCTGCCCATACAGATGCAGACAAAGTCCCTAATGCCGCACCGATCATGACGCACAAAAGACGTGGTGCAAGCCGCTTCTGATTTGCGCGGGTAGAGATAGTTTGATTCATCGTGTTGATGCCCCTGAAGTTTGCAATTTTGTTAATAATGAGAATGCTTATTATAAGGATTCAGAATTATCCTGATAACAGTTGCCGATGCAAGCACTTCTGCACTTCTGCGGGGTTATTTTTTGTATCGTGAAAAAATTAGATCAGTTATGTAATGAACATGATCTCGGTCGGTAATCTTATGGCCCAAAATGAGGGGAAATGAAATTAAAGGGAAATGATTGCGTAAATTACTTTTATATACGACCAGACTAATTACCCCTTCCCTACTTAAGTCAATTTTTATGGGTTATTCACGCCAACCACCCCCTATTATTAATAAGGCGATTTATTCTTTCTCCCTGTTATATTGACATCAGTTCCTTACCTGAAGCCCCGTAGTGACAGGCTTGATAAGCGTAACCCTCATATCCATTACAATTCTTATCGTGTATTTATTTCTGGTAAGAAAATTCTCATTACCTAATTTCATCTGTTAGCGATAGACTGCTACATTACTTTTACCGCAATAACAGATTAACCCTTCTGGCTCTCGATCCGCTCAGCCAAAGGTGGCTGAATATTAATTCAAGGAAATACAGGAATGGCTTTGCATCCAGCATCATTTGACGATCATATTTTCCGGCTCTTGATTGAAGCCGTTGATGACTACGCCATATACATCATTGATGCTCAAGGACATATCCTCACTTGGAACAGTGGCGCAGAACGCAATGCCGGTTACGCTAGCGAAGAAGTTATTGGTCAATCTTTCGAACTGTTTTATACCCCAGAGGATTTGGCGAACAAATTACCGGCCAAAGGGCTGCAACATGCCAATCAGTTTGGCCACTATGAAACCCAGGGCTGGCGGGTGCGTAAGAATGGTAAACGTTTTTGGGGCAATATTACGCTGAGTGCGCTGCATGATTCAGACCATATTTTGCAGGGGTTCGTCCATGTCACCCGCGACTTGACGGATAAATGGCAGCGCGAAAATGCGCTGCGAAAGAGTGAGGAACAGTTTCGTCATCTGATCAGTGAAGTTGAAGACTATGCTATTTACATGATCGATACTCATGGCCGAATTCTCACCTGGAATAAAGGTGGAGAACGGAATGAAGGCTATACCAGTGATGAAATAATCGGTGAACATTTTGCGTTGCTGTTCACACAGGAGGATATTTCTGCTGGCGTGCCGGAGAAATCACTCGCCAAAGCCACCGCAGAAGGTAATTACCAGAGCGAAGGCTGGCATGTGCGCAAAAACGGTATTCGCTATTGGGCCAGTGTGGCAATTAACCCAATGCATGATGACAGTGGCAAACTGTTGGGTTTTACCAAAATTGTCCGTGATCTCACCGAGCGTCGTCAACGAGAAGAAGCACTGCGCATCAGTGAAGAGCGTTTTCGCTTAATGGTTGATACTGTTGAGGATTACGCTATTTTAATGCTTGATCCCTGGGGCCGGGTCAATACCTGGAACCACGGTGCTGAACGGAATATTGGCTATGCCAGTAATGAGATAATTGGTCAGCATTTCGGTTGTTTCTTTTTACCCGAGGATATTGCCGCCGGGTTACCGGAGAAGTTGCTGAAGACCGCAGCATCGACGAGCCGAATGGAACGCGAGGGCTGGCTGGTTCGCAAAGATATGACGCGCTACTGGGCAGTGACAGTCATAACAGTTGTCCATGACAATAATGGGAAACTTCTCGGTTATGCCGAAATAATCCGTGATATGAGTGAGCGCAAACAACGCGAAGATGCACTGCGCGCCAGTGAGGTCGCGCGTTATGAAGAGCGCGAGCAACTGCATCGGGTGTTGTCATCTATCCAGGAGGGGATTATCTCCCTCGACACAGAAGGCCGTGTGGTACTGATGAACCCCAAAGCCGAAGAGATGACCGGGCGTAGCCAAAATGAATCCTGTGGTTTGCCTATTGAAGACGTTTTTATTTTGTGGTCTCCGTTGCAAGATAAAAATCAGTTAGTTGCCTTCAATCAGTGTTTGGCCGAAGGGCGCAATACCTTATTACCAGAAGGCAGCCAGTTGTTATCAAGCCAAGGAGAACGGCAAGAGATTCGCTGTTCTGCCTCGCCGATCCGCGATCGTGACAATATACTCACCGGCGCGGTCGTGGTATTTCAGGATGTGACTCGCGCCCGCCATGCACAGCGCGAACTGCAATATCAGGCTAATCATGACATGCTAACTGGCCTGATTAATCGGCGTCGATTGGAAGAGCGGCTCACCCAATCAATCAGCCAATTGGGGGACAACGAGCAGCATATCCTCTGTTATGTCGATTTAGACTATTTCAAGGATGTTAACGATACCGCAGGCCATGAAGCTGGGGATATGGTGCTGAGAATGGTGGCACAAACCATGCAACAAGCCGTTCGTGAAAATGACATTGTCGCCCGTTTAGGTGGCGATGAGTTTGCTATCGTGTTGTTTAATTGTCAAAACAAGCCTGCAACAGACATTCTGGAATCTGTGGTTGCCGATATTGCCGCCATCCAATTTCATTGGCACGGTCAATCGTATACATTTACCGCAAGTCTGGGCGCCGTTCCGCTAACTCGCCAAACTGAGAATGCCGCACAAGCCATGCGTCAGGCAGATATCGCCTGTTATGCAGCAAAACACGCAGGCCGTAACCGGCTATCACTCTCACTCTAAACACCTTCTGGTCTGGGTGGCGATGACTGCCACCCACTCATCAAATTGATCAATCATCAGAAGCGCATTAACTCAATCGCCCTTAATGACATAATTTTAGCAGGGTTATTGGTTGGTATGTCGCGCAATTAGACTTTGGTCAAAATATCGCTGTCAGTGCTGTGCTATATAAAGATAATCATCTTATAGCCTGGAACAAATAGATATGCCGTACTTTACGGTTAGTGTTGTTTTGCATAATGCAGTGGAAGGCGATTACGAGTCACTTAATAAGAAAATGATTGATGCCGGCTTTACCCGCCTTATTGGTCGGGAAAAAGTCTATAAATTACCTGAAGGGGAATTCAATTATGGCAGCGGCACACTAAACAAACAAGAAGTTGCTGATTTAGCACTAAAAATTGCTGAGGAGGTACGGTTTATACCCTCTATACTGGTGACTGAATCCGGTGGTCGAACCTGGCGAAACTTAGATCTTAAATAAGCCACTTCAATAAATATAAAAAAACCATGAATTTGACTTAAGTTAATTAATGATTCTACACCAGGGAATGTCACAC
>NZ_JAZGQE010000570.1:0-253 GCF_048593885.1 Yersinia sp. 1252 StPb PI
AAGTGATGTAAGTTATATAAAAACACATTAAAAACAACTGGATATGATTTTCACTGTAGGGTTACATTAAATATAATTGATGAAAAGAGTGAATGAGTTCTCTTGCATCTAGTTGTTTGTCTATTATTTAGATAAAAATAGTTCAAATCCGTTTGGATGTTGCAAAAAATGATGTTCATGAGTTTTTTATTTACAATTGACCATTTATTATGAATATATGAATAACTATTTGTTACAGTAGTGGGGTATTAGT
>NZ_JAZGQE010000571.1:0-247 GCF_048593885.1 Yersinia sp. 1252 StPb PI
GATGGTGGTGGGGGAAGGATTATTCGTCACTGCGTTCCTCACCCTTCGGGCCGCCGCTGCGCGTCGTTGTCTCGCTATGCTCGGCGCGAACCTTGTCGAAGGTTCTTACCTTCCCCGATGGCAATATCTTTGATTTTTATTGTTTTTATTGGATTGGAATAACTCTAGGAGATGGTGGTGGGGGAAGGATTATTCGTCACTGCGTTCCTCACCCTTCGGGCCGCCGCTGCGCGTCGTTGTCTCGCTA
>NZ_JAZGQE010000572.1:0-247 GCF_048593885.1 Yersinia sp. 1252 StPb PI
ACCCTGAACTTTAAACTTATTCGCAGATTAATAAATCGAGATAAGCACTAAGGGGAAGGTAAGAACCTTCGACAAGGTTCGCGCCGAGCGTAGCGAGACAACGACGCACAGCGGCGGCCCGAAGGGTGAGGAACGAAGTGACGAATAATCCTTCCCCCACCACCATTTTTACCCTGAACTTTAAACTTATTCGCAGATTAATAAATCGAGATAAGCACTAAGGGGAAGGTAAGAACCTTCGACAAGG
>NZ_JAZGQE010000573.1:0-247 GCF_048593885.1 Yersinia sp. 1252 StPb PI
TTGCGCGTCATGGTCGCCGGGCGCGGCCAGAAAGATCAGCGTGAAGCGGCCCTTCTCATTGTCGAAGCGGCGCACTTCCTCCAGCCCGAGAAGTTTGAAAAAGTCGATCGTCGCGACCGGGTCGGTCACGCGAATCATCGTGTGGAGATATTTCATCGGCGCACTCCTACAGGCTTTGCCCCCCAAATAGGCATGCACGGCGGCAAGCGCCAGCTACGGTTTGGCGTCGAATTGCGTTAGCGCCGCC
>NZ_JAZGQE010000574.1:0-246 GCF_048593885.1 Yersinia sp. 1252 StPb PI
CCAGAACCGCTGTTGATATAGGTTTTGATATATCGTGGGCAGAAGACGCGGCTTGCAGACCAAAAGAAAATATTATATCCGACTGTTTTTGATACTCTTTTGAGCGAATTAAATCATTATTGTATTCAATTGAAACGTCATTCATCTTTTTTATAAAGAAAATGATAATAAATGTGGACATTAAAAAACTCACCCACGGAGCATAGTATTCTATACTTTTAGGTATATGTGTAATTTCGAGATGAT
>NZ_JAZGQE010000575.1:0-245 GCF_048593885.1 Yersinia sp. 1252 StPb PI
ATTGATGGGGGAAATAATTAGGCTAAAACCGTCTCAATGTTAAAGAGCCGATTCATAAAGGCGGATCTTTCCCGCACGCGACATTCAGGTTCGTCACAGCGTAGCCAAATATCAAATTGACCTTTATTCAGTCGTCGCATCGTCTCAAATCCCTGAAGCGTTGACCAGGCTCGATTTGGCCGTTTGAACCCCCCGGCCGCTTTTACCAATTTTTTGATGGGTGCATGGTCAGACTCGATACGATT
>NZ_JAZGQE010000576.1:0-245 GCF_048593885.1 Yersinia sp. 1252 StPb PI
TTTATTTTTGAGTAGTGTATTTAGAGATGTTAGTTTTATTTTATTGAAATTTATTGGATACCAGTCTTCCATTTCTTTATTTACATCTATTCCAATATTTACTTTTATAGAGCTATTTGCTTTCATTTTATCAGTTAGCATTTCCAAACTGTCAACCTCATAAATGAAATTATTTTCAATTTCATTGATTCTGTTTTGAGCTAGCTTAAATTTATTTATCTCGGCATTTATTTTACTTAATAACA
>NZ_JAZGQE010000577.1:0-241 GCF_048593885.1 Yersinia sp. 1252 StPb PI
CGATGTGGATCAATATATATATATCAAGTATCTTGATTATATTAAGGATTATGCCGATAGATTTTCTTCGGAGGAAGAGTCTACTTTTGAGTTTTTCTCTGAAAAAATAATGTTCTCATCTAGAAAAAGCATAGGAGATTTATACTATCTTGATGATGTTTTGTATGATCTACCCATGATAGGAGCAGAAAGACTTGATATCGAATTTTTGTATGAGATAAATAGAGGTAAAGAAGCTCCT
>NZ_JAZGQE010000578.1:0-240 GCF_048593885.1 Yersinia sp. 1252 StPb PI
CATTGCACAATCAGCCCGCCAGGAACATCAGGGATTCGAATATAGTCATTCGCTGTGAAAGTCCGTTTGTTAAATAGACTCATGACCGCTGCGACAGTTGGCAGCAAATTTGTTGCGGTACCGGCTGCCATTTGTGCGTTAGTCGCAACCCCTTGTTTTGCTGCGTCGCCCAAACCAAGGTTTGCGAGACTATTGATACTTTAGCCATTCCCATAAAAGTGACACACTCCAATCATTTTT